>CAYWEQ010000015.1:3938-29955 GCA_964457185.1 uncultured Rikenellaceae bacterium | reverse complement strand
CAAACGCCCCAAATTTTGTAACATTTGTTACAATTCCGGGAACGACCATTCCAGGCACCAGGTCTTCCATCTCATGAATATCGGCAAACCTGAATTCCTTTATCTTTGATCTCGGATCACGGCCTGGTTTCGCGAGTTCATCCATTATATCCTTAAGTGTCGGTAATCCTGTTACAGGTGTTATATATTTCTCAAGGATTATCTCTTTTCTTTTATTCTCATTGCTAGCCAGCTCCCTTACGTTACAACCCAGATCCTTTGACATCTTTTCAACTACATGGTAGCTCTCCGGATGAACAGCACTGCTGTCAAGAGGATTTTCGGCATTCCTTATCCTGAGAAATCCCGCACTCTGTTCAAAGGCTTTGGCTCCCATCCTTTTAACTTTAAGAAGCTCTTTCCTTGCTCTGAAAGGTCCGTTCTCCGACCTGTAATCTACAATGTTCTGTGCCAGCTGTGGTCCTAGTCCCGAGACATAGGTCAGCAGATGACTGCTTGCCGTGTTCACTTCGACTCCTACTGCATTAACACAGCTCATTACCACTTCGTCGAGGGAATTCTGGAGCTTCTGCTGGTCGACATCATGCTGATACTGCCCTACTCCTATTGATTTGGGATCAATCTTTACAAGCTCCGCCAGCGGATCCATAAGCCGGCGACCGATTGAAACAGCTCCCCTCACCGTGACATCGTAATCGGGAAATTCATCCCTGGCGGTTTTTGATGCGGAATAAATCGAAGCTCCGGCTTCATTCACAACAAAAACCTGGATGTCATTTTCGAATCTGGCATATTTAATAAAATCCTCAGTCTCCCTGCTGGCTGTTCCGTTGCCTATTGCTATAGCTTCAATTTTGTATGAATTTACCAGGGTCAGGATCTTCCTGATTGAAAGTGCCGTCTGGTTCTGAGGAGGATGGGGATAGATTGTCTCATTATGCAAGAGGTTTCCCTGCCTGTCAAGACAGACTATTTTGCAGCCTGTTCTGAATCCGGGATCAATTGCAAGTACATTCTTTTCACCAAGAGGTGAAGAAAGAAGAAGCTGGCGCAGGTTATCGGCAAAAACTCTTATTGCTTCCTCATCAGCCTTTTCCTTTGAGAGATTTCTGAATTCCGTTTCCATTGATGATGAGAGGAGCCGTTTCCAGCCGTCCCTGACTGCATTGCCGACAAGTTCTGATGATTCATTTTTCCCTTTTACAAACAAGGAATCAAGAATATCCAGTGCATTATCTTCTATTGGTTCAATTGATAATTTCAGGAATCCTTCCTCTTCTCCGCGCCGCATTGCAAGCAGACGGTGAGAAGGACATTTTTTCAGTGGTTCGGACCAATCATAGTAGTCACTGAACTTAATGCCTTCGGTCTCCTTGCCCTTTACAACCTTTGAATATATAACAGCCTCTTTTTCGAACAGCATTCTCAGCTTCTTCCTTGCTTCCTCATCTTCATTTATCCATTCTGCAATGATGTCGCATGCCCCGGAAAGGGCATCCTCAGCCGTTTGAACATCATCATTCAGGAACTCTTCAGCTTTGTGTGAAGGATCAGATTCCTGCTGTTTAAATATTATTTCAGCCAGAGGCTCCAGACCTTTTTCCCTGGCAACCGTTGCTCGTGTACGCCGTTTAGGCCTGTAAGGCAGGTATATGTCTTCAAGTTCAGCCATTGTTTCAGCAGCTGTGATCTTCTGCATCAGTTCAGGCGTCATCTTATCCTGCTCTCCGATTGATTTGATAACGCTCTCCCTTCGCGCATCAAGCTCCTTAAGCCTGTCATATTCATTTTTAATATGAAGCAGCTGAACCTCATCAAGGCTTCCGGTCATCTCTTTCCTGTAACGGCTTATGAACGGAATTGTGGCGCCGTCATCCATCAGCCTGATGGTATTCTCGACCTGCCACTCATGGAGACCGAGTTTCTTAGAGATCAGTTCTATGTTTTTGTTTGTGGACATAATTCTACGGTTTAATGGTACAACGGTACAACGGTGCAACGGTACGATGGTATTAAACTACTTCAACTTCTTATTCAACATAAAGCACCAGTCCCTTCAGATACTCACTCTCAGGATGATAGATATTCACCGGATGATCAGGCGGCTGGCTCATCTGGTGCAGGATCTTCACCCTTCTGCCTGTATTGGCGGCAGCTGCAAATACCGATTTCCTGAAATTCTCCTTTGTCACCACCTGTGAGCATGAAAACGTAAAGATGATTCCCCCCGGTTTTACTTGTCCTATAGCTCTCATATTAAGCCGTTTATATCCCTGCAGTGCATTTGCAAGGACATTATTGTGCTTCGCAAAAGCAGGAGGATCAAGGATTATCAGATCATATTTGTCTTTAATGTCATTCAGAAAATCAAATGCATCTGCATTGAAAGACTGATGCCGGTTATCATCTCCGTAATTCAGCCTGATATTTTCGTCCGCCATTTCAATCGCCCCGGCAGAGCTGTCAACAGTGTGTACAAGCACAGCATCTTTCATCGCATAAACCGAAAAGGCTCCTGTGTATCCGAACATATTCAATACATGTTTTCCACTGGTGTAACCGCTCAGAAGTTTCCGGTTTTCACGCTGGTCAATAAAGAAACCTGTCTTTTGCCCGCCTGCCCAATCGATCCTGAACTTAAATCCATATTCATTTACCATGGCCGGACCTGAATCACCATATAAAAATTCATTTGTACATTTTATTCCCGACATGAACGGGATAGTTCCCTCGCTCTTGTCATAAACTGCATTCAGCCTTTTTCCTAACAACTCTGCAAGTATTGACGAAAATTCCTTCCTCATCCTGTACATTCCCACGGAATGCATCTGCATTACAGCAACACCATTATAAAAATCTATTATGAGTCCGGGAAGGTCATCTCCTTCAGCATGAACAAGCCTGAGAACATTCAGATCAGGATTATTCATCAGTCCGAGCGATTCCCTGTATTTTATCGCATTCCTTATTCTGTCTCTGAAGAAATCAATGTCAGGTTCAATCTTTTCAAAGGAGAGTATTCTTACGGCAATTGAACCCGGCTGATAGTGACCTGTTGCGAGGAAGGCATCCTTGTTGTCAAAGACATCCACGATATCTCCCTCAACCGGATTGCCATAAATCTTCTTGATCGCTCCTGAAAAAATCCACGGGTGGAATCGTTTTACTGACTGGTCCTTGCCGGATTTGAGGATGATTTTCACTTTTTCTGTCATTTCTTTGTTCCGGGCTAAAGCCCTAAATTAGTAATAATTTCACTAACCCCAGCCTTAAGGCCGGGGTTAGTATATCTTTAATTATCAGGACTTTAGTCCGGAATTCTTCATTCAGTCAATGTGAGTGAGCTTTTTATAAATTTCGTAGCATACCCATGCATCCGTTGCAGCATATACCTGCTGCGCTTCAGTGAGTTCCTCTGCTTCCCAGTCGGTAACCTGCTGGCGTTTTGATATCCTGAATCCCAGCACTATGGCTGCAAGTTTCTTGAGCCCTGAGCTGTTGATGCCGTATTCCTTCACCATTTTCTGCAGGTCAACGAATCCATCCGGTTCAAATTTCCTGACATGCTTCAGGAACCTGATGTCGTCGTGAACCGCAACTCCTGCTTTTATCACACCAGGATCAGCAAGGATATCGACAAGCTCCTGAGGTATTCCAATCTTATTTATTCTGATTAGACAGGCAAAATCAGAAGTTGCCAGCTGAATAAGGGATACCCTGTTTTTTCGTCCTTTTCTGAAGGAAGGCCTTGTTTCGGTATCAAAACCCAGGATTTTTTTTCCTTGGATCCGCGGCAGGATTTTACTGAAAACTTTCAGATTGTTCACAACCACTATTTCACCTTTGAACCACGACAGGTCAAGATCAGCCAGGTCCTCTGCTGATATGCTCTCAAGATATTTATTCTTCATCATCCCCTCTGAATTCCTTTTGCCTTTTTGATATAAACCACTTTGATGTATCTCTTTTCTCATAATTTTCTCTTTCATCTGTTTCCGCCTTTCCTATCTCCTCTCCTGAATAAATGAATTTATGTATGGCTCTCATGGCATTTACCAGCTTCTGTCCCCATATATTTTCAAAGTTCATCCTGCACTCCCATACTGCATCATTCATAACCTCCTGTGTGCCTGTCTGATATAAAAGCAGGAAGTCTTTAAGATCCTGATAGATATCAGTCATATTCTCTGCAAGGCTCGAAGGAACCAGGATTTCCGGATCACTGAGCTTTTCATCAGAAATTTCGAAGTAATCATTTGCAGTACCGAACTGTTCCCTGAAAGAATCATGTATCCTGTTCCAGTTGGCTTCCGTGACAAACTTTTCATTACCGTTCTCAAAAAATGGATCCAGGGATGGAAGCAGCGAGGCTTTCAGATACATAAGAGGCAGCAGGCGCTGGAGTATTTTCAGCATCTCATCGCCTTTTATCTCCCCGGCATGTTCAGCATATTTGCAGTATTCATTTGCGACTGCGACGAATTCAACAACATTCCTTGAATAGACAGGATCTGTTTTCTTATCCATAGTTTTTATGATCAGACAGCAAAATTAGACATTTATCTCGAAAACAGATCAGGTTCCTTCCATGACAGGAGATGCTTGTCATCCATGAAGACCTTGTTATGGTCGAGAAGCCACCGCAGCACCTTTATCACCTTTTCCTCAGGATGGCTGACCTTGCTTACAAGATCCCTTGCATCTGTTTTCTGCTCTGCAAGCACATCCTTGATCTCCTCAAGTATAAGGTCAAACTCGTATTTACTGAGATCCAGTTCATTTCTTTCGCGGCACACATCACATATCCCGCACCTGTCTGATTCCTCACCGAAATAATCGAGAAGTATGACCGACCTGCACCTCGTATTGTAATCCGCAAAATCAATCATCCTGTTGAGGCGGATTACATGCTTTTCCTTTACATGGATATAGTTTTCAGGTGATATCATCAGGGCTTTTCTCTCGAGCCTCTCCTCGGTAAAAATCACAAGAGAGGTCTTCTTCCCCGGTATATAATTTATAATTTTAAGTGTGGCCAGTTTCACAAGAAACCTGTAAACGGCGTCCCTCGATAATGCAGATTTTTTTGCAAGAGCCTCTTCATTAATTGCGACAAATTCAGAGAACATCCCGGTATAAGTCCTTAAAAGCAGTTTTATGAATCCGTCAAATGTTTCATTTGCCACCTGGAATTTGTAAAGATCGTCGCGACCAACAAGGAAATGCACCCTTGACGGATTATTTATCTCTTCAGTGAATTCAATATACCCTTCTCTCTGCAGAAAATTCAGACTGTTATATGTCTCTATAACAGGAAGTCTGTATTTTGATACGAAATCATACATGTTGAAGTCAAATACGTTATCTTTTCCGGAACCCTGTGGTACCTGAAGGAAATTGCACAGAGCTTCGTATGTGTCCTTTATTTTTTCAACAGGAGGGAATTTACGTCTCACTGAATCCTCCAGTCGGGTCTTGTCTGAAGGAGAATAGAGCAGAACGGCAAAAGCCGGCTTATTGTCCCTTCCTGCCCTGCCGCTTTCCTGGAAATAATCTTCGATGGATTCCGGCATATCCCAGTGAATGACAAATCTCACTTCGGCTTTATCGATGCCCATTCCGAAAGCGTTTGTGGCAACAATTACCCTTTTTTCACCTGTTGTCCATGCTACCTGTTTTTTGTCCCTTAGCTCAACCGGAAGTCCTGCATGATAGAAATCTGCACTGATCCCGTTTGCAACAAGAAGCTCGGCAATCTCCTTGCTTCTTTTCCTGCTCCTTACATAAACGATCCCGCTGCCTTTTACCTTATGCAGGGTTTTGATCAGGTATGTTCCCTTATCCTCAACCCTCCTGACCAGGTATGAAATGTTCTTACGTTCGAAGCTTGTCCTGAGGACATTTTTCTCCCTGAATTCAAGCTTTTGTATTATGTCGTCAATTACCTGAGGTGTAGCCGATGCGGTCAGAGCCAGGAACGGAACCTTGTCGGAGATCAGGCCGCGAATTGATGCTATCTTAAGGTATGAAGGTCTGAAATCGTAACCCCATTGCGAGATGCAGTGTGCCTCATCGACAGCCACCAGGTTAAGGTTAAGACGAGGCAGCCTGACCTGAAAAATCCTGGTTGAGATCCTTTCTGGTGAAATATAGAGGAACTTGTAATCGCCATATATACTGTTCTCGAGAGCAATATCAATCTCCTCGGCCGACATCCCGGAATGAATGGCTAAAGATCTGATCTCAAGAGCATTAAGACGGCCAACCTGGTCTTTCATCAGGGCTATCAGGGGTGTTATCACGAGGCAGATCCCCTCCTTTACCAGCGCAGGAACCTGGAAGGTAATTGATTTTCCTCCGCCGGTGGGCATAAGACCGAGAGTATCCTTTCCCTCTGCAATCGATCTTATTATATCCTCCTGCAGAGGCCTGAAAGAAGCATATCCCCAGTACCTGGTCAGTACCTGTCTGTAAGGTTCAATATTCATTTTTTCAATTACATATGCCTGTTACAAAAATACAATTGAAATTCAATTTTTTATGAGTGCAGAAGGATTGATTATTTTAAGAGTTGCGAATTTTTCGTAATTTGCACAGCAAAACTTAAAATCCTGTCCGATGTCATTCATAGAAGATAAAATACTGTATGAAGGATTAACATTTGACGATGTTTTGCTTGTTCCTTCTTACTCAGAAGTACTTCCCCGTGAAGTGAACCTCAGCTCGATGTTCACCAGGAACATCCCGATCAACACACCGATTGTTTCGGCCGCCATGGATACTGTCACCGAAGATGAGCTTGCAATAGCTATCGCGAGGGAGGGCGGTATCGGGGTAATACATAAAAACATGAGCATTGAAAAGCAGTCGAATCAGGTGAAACGGGTAAAAAGAGCCGAAAACGTCATGATCTTCGATCCGATAACTATCGGACTGGATGCGACTGTTGCGGACGCAATCAGCCTGATGAATGAATACGGGATTGGGGGAATACCGGTGATTAACAAGGACAGAGTTCTTAAAGGAATTGTCACCAACAGGGACCTCAGGTTTGAGAGCAACCGGAAGCGTAAAATAACGGAAGTGATGACAACAAAGCTCATCACCACAAATCATGAGACTAACCTTGAGGAAGCCGCAAGGATCCTGAGAAAACATAAGATTGAAAAGCTTCCGATGATTGATAAAGAAGGAAAGCTTATCGGACTTATCACTTACAAGGATATAACCAAGACAAAGGACCGTCCCGGGTCATGCAAGGACGAAAAAGGGAGGCTGAGGGTTGCAGGTGCTGTCGGCATCGCGGCTGATACTCTTGACAGAGTAGCGGCACTGATAAGTGCCAATGTTGATGCCATAGTCATTGATACCGCTCATGCTCATACAAAAAATGTCATCAGGATACTGAAGGAGATCAGGAAAAATTACCCGGTCACTGAAGTGGTTGTTGGCAATATCGCAACCGCGGAAGCAGCAAAGAAGCTGATTAGCGAGGGTGCTGACGCACTCAAAGTGGGTATAGGACCAGGATCAATCTGCACGACGAGAGTCATTGCCGGGGTAGGTATTCCGCAACTCTCCGCAATCTATATTGTTTCCCAGGCGGCTGAAGGTTCGGGCGTTCCCATAATAGCTGACGGAGGGATAAGGTACTCAGGCGATATCATCAAGGCAATAGCAGCCGGAGCCGACTCAATAATGGCAGGATCGCTTTTTGCCGGAGTAGAGGAATCACCGGGAGATACCATAATCTATAATGGCCGCAAGTTCAAGGCATACAGAGGTATGGGATCGATTGAAGCCATGCAGCAGGGCTCCAAGGACAGGTATTTCCAGGATATTGAAGATGATATCCAGAAGCTTGTTCCTGAAGGTATCGAGGCAAGAGTGCCCTATAAAGGGACCCTTGCAGAAGTGATCTACCAGATGACAGGCGGTCTGAGAGCAGGAATGGGATACCTGGGTGCAAAAAACATCAGCATGCTTAAGAAAGAGTCAAAATTTGTAAGGATAACAAATTCGGGTATAGTTGAAAGCCATCCTCATGATGTTTCTATAACAAGGGAATCGCCAAACTACAGCAGAAAAACCATTGAATAACCGGCATCTGATGAAAGTAAGATCATCAATGTTGATTTTATTATTGCTCCTGCTGACTTCTGTCTGCCAGGCTCAGGGGCTGAATGATAAAATCCTGATGACAGTTGCAGGGAAAGAGGTCCCTGCCGGGGAGTTCATAAGAATGTTCAACAAAAGCCGGGAGCCCGGAACTCCTGCCAATGCAGACGATTACCTGCAGCAATACATAGTTTTTAAGCTGAAAGTGGCCGATGCCATAAAGGAAGGATATGACACTACAAGGGCTTTCCGGAATGAACTGAACGGTTACAGGAACCAGCTTGCACAGAATTATCTGACGGACACTCAGGCAAAAGAAAAACTTCTGAAGAAAATCTATGAGAGATCCCTTACTGAAATCAATGCCTGGCACATACTCGTCAGCTGCAATGCTGAAGCAAAACCGGCTGATACCCTGGCAGCCTGGCAAAAAGCTGCCGATATTAAGGAAAGAATAATCAAGGGAGAATCTTTTGAACAGGTCGCCCGCGGGACATCAGATGATCCTTCAGTGAAAATTAACGGGGGCAACCTTGGATATTTCACTGTATTCCAGATGATAATGCCTTTTGAAGATGCGGCATATAATATGAAAAAAGGAGCAATATCAGATCCTGTCAGAACACCGTACGGTTACCATATCATAAGTATAGTTGATAAAAGGCCCGCCAGGGGAAAAATCCTTGTTTCACATATAATGAAGGCTGCTTCCCCGGGGATTGACGAAAAAGAAAGCAAACAGGCTAAAGAAGATATTAACACGATCTATGAAGAGCTCCGGGCAGGAGGGTCATTCAGTGAGCTTGCAAAAAAATACTCCGACCATAAAGAATCGGCAGCCAACGGCGGAAAACTCAACTGGTTCGGAACAGGTGAGATTATAAGCGATTTTTCGGAGGCGGCATTTTCAATACCTGACACAGGGAAATATACCGGACCTATTCGTACTCCTTATGCATGGCATATTATAAAACTTCTTGACAGGAAACCTCCTGGTTCGTTTGCAGAGACCAGGTCGTACCTTGAAAGCAGGATTAACCAGTCATACCTGAATTCATTAAGCAAAAAATCATTCACCGATAAGCTTAAGTCGGAATATAAATTCAGGATCAACCAGCCTGCATACAACTGGTTTGTCCAGAACACCGATACACTTATCATCCGGGGTCTGGCTAAATACAATAAAGCAACAATGCCTTCCGGTAACCTTTATACATTTGCTGATCAACATCTTACAATAAAAGATTTTGCAACATACCTCGAGAGGCGCGGTTCAATGATTGTAACTGATGATCCTGAATCATTTATAAGCCAGTCAGTTGAAGCAAGGATCTCCGATCAGATAATCAAATATGAAAATTTGATCCTTGAAAAGAAGTATCCTGATTTCCGTTACCTGATGAATGAGTTCCATGACGGAATACTGCTGTTCGAAATATCAGGGGAAAAAATCTGGAACAGGGTAGGTGAAGACAGTGCAGGACTTAAGCACTACTATGAAGAACATAAGCTTGAATTTCTTACTCGAAAGGGAATAACCGCAAAGATTTATACTCTCAGATCGCCGGAGAAAGAAAGGGCGTTTATCTCTGCATACAGGAAATATTCAAGGAAATCCTCTACTGATGAGCTGATGGCGGCAAAATTCAATAAAAAGGATGATTCCCTGCTGGTCATCACCGAGGGAACATGGTATTCGGGCGATGATCCGGAACTCGACAAAATTGAGTGGAAAAAAGGGATGGAATACAGGACGATCAATAATCTTCCAACGATAATTGCCATCAGCAGCGTTATTGAACCCGAGCCTCTTCTTTTCGAGGAGGTTCAGGGAGAAATGATGACCGGGTACCAGGATTACCTCGAGAATGAGTGGGTCAGGCAATTAAAGAGCAAATACACCGTTAACGTTGATGAATCGGTTCTGGCAGAAGTTAAAAAGAGTCTTGGCAATGAATAGGATCCTGATTTTATTACTAATCACAATATTAACTGTCAGCTGCAGCAAATCCAGGAGCGATCCGAAGAGGGTGGCTGTTGCCCGTGCAGGTAATGTTTTTCTTTATCATGACCAGATCCCCCGGATGATTCCGCCGGGAACATCACCGGCTGACAGTGCAGCCATAGTTCATAATTACATAAACAGGTGGGCCAGGAAAGAATTCCTTCGCCAGAAAGCTCAAGAAAATCTTTCAGCCGATCTTAAAATTGAAATTGATAACCAGCTTGAAGAAACCCGTTCAAACCTTGTGATCTACCAGTACCAGAGACAGATGATGCTCGAGAGGATGGATACTATACTGACAGAGGCTGAACTGGAGCAATATTATCTGGATAATCAGGAGAGTTTTATGCTCAATTCAAACATAATAAAAGCGCTGTTCATCAAACTTCCTGCTGAGACGCCCAATATAAGCAGAATAAGGCTCCTGGCACGTTCCAATGAACAGGAGGACCTGCAGGAACTGGAATCATACTGTTACCAGTTTGCAGATAAGTTTGATGATTTCAATGAGAAATGGGTTCCATTCAACAGGCTCTCAGTAGAGTTGCCGCAGGATATTCCTAATGAGGAATCCTTTCTCAGAAGAACAACTTTTTTTGAAGCTACCGATTCAGTAGATCTCTATTTCATAACTATCAGGGATTACAAGCTGAGATCAACCGTGGCTCCGTTTGAATATGTCAGGGACGATATCAAAAGGATCATCTGGAACAACCGAAGGTTTGAATTCATACAGTCCCTTGAGAACGGGATCTACAACGATGCACTGAAAGAAAACGGTTTTACTATATTTAATAACTAGATCAGATGGAAAAAGGCAAAGGATTATTATTGATACTGGCGGGAGTGATGATTACGGGATTATCTGTTGTCAAAGGGCAGGTACTCGTTGAATCAGTGGCGGCAATAGTAGGGAATGAGGTGGTTTATCTTTCAGATATAGAGAACCTGGCCATTGATATGAAAAGAAACGGGAACAGGCTGCCTGTTGATCAGCAGAGATGCATTGTACTTAACGAATTGCTGGTCTCAAGGCTCTTTCTCGATCAGGCAAGGATCGATAGCATTACCGTTACGGAAGATATGGTTGAGAATGAGGTCACCATGAACATCAACGGCGCCATCCAGAGTGCCGGAAGTGAAAAAGCCCTCGAAGAGTATTTCAGCAAAAGTATGGTTGAGATCCGCAGAGATATACGTAAGGCCCTGATGGAACAGGAGATAATCAGGGAAATACAGTCCGGCATTGCCGAGAATATTACCGTAACGCCAAATCAGTTAAGAAAATACTATGCAGGAATTCCTAAAGACAGTCTCCCCGTCATTCCTGAAAAAGTTCAGCTGAGCATTATTCAGCTTGATCCCCCGGGAATGGAGGAGAATAAGGCTGAAGCCAGACAGAAGCTCCTGGACATCAGGAGTGAGATTCTTGCAGGTAAGAGCTTTAACGTTCTTGCAGTAATGTACTCTGAAGATCCGGGAACTGCCAGAAACAGCGGTGAACTGGGATATACAGTCAGGGGCTCTCTGGAAAAGGAATATGCAGATGCTGCCTTCAGCCTGACAAAAAATACTGTATCAAGGATTGTCGAAACACGGTACGGTTTCCATATCATCCAGCTTATCGACCGTAACGGGGACCTGATAAATACCCGGCATATACTTATTAAGCCGAAAGTCAAGCCTGACCAGGCTACAAGGGCTATGTCCACACTCGACAGCCTGGCTAACCAGATAAGGAAAGACAGTATCAGTTTTGAAGCTGCTGCAAGAAGGTTTTCAAGTCATAAAGACAGCAGGATAAATGGAGGCAAACTGGTAAGCACAAATCCTTCAGAACGCATTTCATGGTTCACTCTTGATGAGTTAAATCCGGAAATGTATGTGAAAGTCAGGGACCTGAAGCAGGGTGAAATATCGGAATCCTTCCGGACTACGGATGATGACGGTAATGTTGTTTTCAGGATAGTCAGACTCGATAACGAAATACCTGCTCACAGAGCTGACCTGAAGGATGATTATGAGAAGCTCTATTCATCGGCTCTTCAGGAAGCACGTTCAAAAAAGTATCAGGAATGGATCGACAAGAAAATAGGGAACACCTATATTAAAATAAGCGATGAATTGGAAACATGCGACTTTCTGAAAAAAGGATGGCTGAAATAGGAAATCATTGGTGTTCAAATAACATTAATCTTCAAAGATACTTCCTCTTTTTCCTGACAGTTCTGGTTATCTCCTCGATTCTGCAGGCACAGGATAATCAAGGTGAGAAGAAGAAAACCAGGAGAATTGAAATTCTTCATGCCGACCTGTGGGAAGTCGATGAAAAGATAGATAAAGACCTTCAGCAGCTGGAGGGTAATGTGCGGCTTAAGCATAATGATGTGTTCATGTCATGCGACAGTGCGTACTATTATCAGAAAAAAAACCAGGTAAGAGCTTTCGGTAAGATCCATATTGAACAGGGCGATACTCTCCATCTTTATGGCGACTATCTTTTCTATGACGGGGCCACTGAATTTGCTTTCGTTCAGGGTAATGTGGAACTGATTGACAAAGAGACGCATCTTTATACCAATGCAGTGACATACGATTTCATTATTGATGTTGCCCGCTATAATACAAGGGGAAGGATCATCAACGGAGATAATACTCTCTCAAGCATAACAGGTGTCTACTATGTATCAAGGGATCTCTTTCATTTTAAGGACAGTGTCAGAATAGTCAATCCTGATTATGTGATGACCGCTGACACAATGGATTATAATACTGAATATGAAACTGCCCTTTTTACGGGACCATCAGAACTGACTGGCGACAGCCTGTACATGTATTGTGAAAGAGGATGGTACGATACAAGGAAAAACATTACCAGTATCTGGAAAAATGCACTGATTGATAATAAGCAGCAGGTTGTGAGGGGTGATTCGCTTTATTATGAACAGGATACAGGATTCGGTGAATGTTTCGGGAACATGAGCATTACAGACACTACGGATAACCTGATTGTAAAAGGCCAATATGCCTGGTACTACAAGGAACCTGAAAGATTCCTTGTCACAGACAGTGCCATGTTCATCCAGGTTTCGGATGGCGATTCGCTTTTCCTTCATTCTGACACACTTAGCGCCATCACTGTTGTTTCAGATTCTTCAGGAACCGGGTACAGGCTGATGAGTGCTTACTTCGGTTGCAAGGTGTTCAGCAAGGATCTCCAGGCCAAATGCGATTCTCTGTCCTACTCTTTCCAGGATTCCGTTATAAGGTTATACAGGAATCCTGTAATATGGTCAGAAGAGAATCAGCTCACTTCTGATTCCATTGCAATCTTTACAAAAAACCGGAAAGCGGACAGGATGGAATTATATAATGCTGCTTTTGTAGTAAGCCAGGTTGATACACTAAGGTTCAACCAGACCAGGGGAAGGTCGCTAACCGGCTATTTCAAGGATAATAAGCTTTACAAGATAAGCATAACCGGTAACGGTGAGTCGATTTATTATCTTATTGACAATGATGAAATTGTAGGTGTAAACAAAGCCAAATGCTCCAGTATGGAGATATTAGTGGATGATGGAAAAGTAACGGAGATCTATGAGTACCAGGCACCTGAAGGGGTAATCGATCCTCCTACAATGGCACCTCAAAACAATACCCGCCTCGATGGATTTATCTGGCTCGACCACCTGCGGCCTAAAAAACTATCAGATATATTCAAATAAAACTCCTAATATTCATCTTCATTGAAGAAGAAGTCGTCTTTACTGGGATAGTCGGGCCATATATCTTCAATACTTTCATATATATCACCCTCATCCTCAATCTCCTGCAGATTTTCAATAACTTCCATAGGGGCACCTGACCTAATGGCAAAATCAATCAGTTCATCCTTGGTTGCAGGCCATGGAGCATCCTCAAGTTTTGATGCTAATTCAAGTGTCCAATACATTTCCTGATCACATTAGTTTTTTTTCAAGGTCTGCAAATATAAATATTATTTTTATTAATCTACAATCCCTGTTTTAAAGATTTTTAACATTTCAAACGGACCATTTAACTTCCTCTATATCAAGCTCTAAGCAAATCTTCCGGCTTAAAACGAATAAAAAATCGGATAGTCTGTTAAGGAATATGATGATGATTTCGGAAATTTTTTCAGTCTCGTTCAGTTTTACTGCTGCTCTCTCTGCCCTGCGACAGATACATCTCGTTATATGGCAATAAGAAATAATCAAATTTCCGCCGGGGAGGATCAGGCTTTTAAGAGGTTTAAGAACTGCTTCCATATTGTCAATCTCCTTCTCAAGGATCTGTATGGATTCAGGTTCCGGAAGGCAGATTCCTCTTTCCGTATTTACTTTCTCCGATGCAAGGGATGCTGCACATCTCATCAGTTGATCCTGGATATAAGCGAGCATCCTCACTCTTTTTACATTATCAGGATGGTCCCTTAAAAGGCCTATCCATGAAATCAGTTCATCGATAGTACCATATGCCTCCACGCGGATATGACATTTAGGAACCCTTTTACCTCCCGATAATGAGGTAGTACCATCATCGCCTGTTCGGGTATAGGTTTTCATAACCTCAAAATTTAAAAATGAGACAACAGTTATAAATATTCAGAATGAAAAGGATCAGGCAGGTTTATATTTTTCATTCGGATAGTCCTGCGCTACCTCTCCGTCGAAAAGCCTGATAATACGTGCGGCATGCCTGGCAATTTCTTCTTCGTGAGTTACAACAATAACCGTATTTCCTTTTCTGTGGATTTCATCAAGAAGTCCCATGATATCGATTGAAGTTTTGCTGTCAAGGTTTCCTGTCGGCTCATCTGCCAGGATGATTGAAGGCTTGTTTACAAGAGCCCTCGCTATTGCAACACGCTGTCTCTGTCCTCCTGAAAGCTCATTCGGTTTATGGGTCATCCTGTCACCAAGCCCAACCTGATTAAGGGTTTCAATTGCCTGCTTTTCACGCTCGGTTTTCTGCATACCGGCATAAATCAAGGGAAGAGTAACATTTTCAAGTGCAGAATATCTGGGAAGAAGGTTAAAGGTCTGAAAAACAAATCCTATCTCCTTATTTCTTATCTCGGCAAGAAAATCATCCTCCATCTTGCTGACATGGATGCTATTGAGTATGTAAGTTCCGCTGGTGGGTGTATCAAGACATCCGATGAGGTTCATTAGTGTTGATTTCCCTGAGCCTGACGGCCCCATTATTGCAACATATTCATTCTTGTTTATATCTATGGAGACCGATCTTAAAGCCCTCACAATCACAGTTCCAACCTGATAGTTCTTTACAATATTTTGAAATTCAATTACTTTGTTCATACCCTATAAATTTGAATGTCCGAAATTATATTAATTTAGTTAATTACGAAATTATAACGTCTTAATTTTTGTTAATATCTCACCACGTAGTTAAAATGATTCACTCCTTCTCTGAAAAACACTAATCCCATCCTGAAAATGTCTACTGTAAGAGTGACTTTTTCATGTTTTTTGATGGTTTCCCAGGCCTCTTCCATTTCATCCGAACAGTGAATGTCATCAATGATTATTACGGTCTCTTTGCCTGACAGTTCTGCCAGCTGTGAGAAATAATTTATTACAGGTCCCTTTTTATGATTACCATCAATAAACACGAGTCCCGGGCTGACCGGTTTCCCAATTAATTCCTGCAGTTTTTCTTCAAAAGAACCGACAAGCAGGTTTATATTCCCTAAACCGGCAAGATCGAAATTCTCCCTTGCTATCTGAGCGGTAGCCGGACATCCCTCAATGGAATATACTGTTGAATCCGGGCAGGCAGCAGCCAGGTACATCGTACTGAATCCTGCCGATGTGCCAAGCTCAACAATATCTTTACCGCCGAACTCCCCTGCCAGTCTAGACAACAGAATACCGTATTTTTCCGGTACCGAGGAATATTTTACAATATGTGACACTTTTCTTATGCTGCTTTTCATTTTCGATGATCCGGCTCCAATATCCAGAACTGAAATAGTCCTGTTGCCGGAAATATTCTTCTTTCTGATATCATCAATCATTAAGACAACGCCGGGATCAATTTTATTCCTGAACACTCTTGATACCAGGTAAAAAACAAAAGGGCTGTGGATGCCATGCCCCAGGCGGTGCCGGGAAAACAGAATATATCCCAGATATTTGATCATAAAAGAATTCATTCCGGTGCTGATAATATATTTTAGGTAAGGTCTGCAAAAATACGTATTTTCGGTGTATCTTTTTTGTTTTTACCCCCTTCCTAACCTTTCCCCGGAGGGGAAGGATAAGGCAGGTGAGTAAATATAACTATCGTATGGTTTAGCATCGAAACAATTTGATCATCACATCTGATGCAGGTTTTTTTTGAGACAAATATCAAGTATCTGACTGGGGTAGGTCCCAAAAGGGCCGAACTGCTGAATAAGGAGTTGAATATTTTCACATATCACGATCTCCTTTATTATTTCCCCTATAAATACATTGACAGAACAAAGTTTTATAAAATTGCTGAACTTGACCCTGATCTGCCATTTGTCCAGGTAAAAGGTGTGATAAGAGGATATTCCACGGAAGGACACAGGGCCGGCAAAAGACTTATTGCTGATTTTCAGGATGATACCGGTACAATTAAACTTGTCTGGTTTAAAGGCAGTAAATGGATAACAGGGAGCTACAGTCCGGGTGTGGAGTTTATAGTCTTCGGAAAACCTACTCTCTTCAACGGGATGATAAACATTATTCATCCCGAAATTGAAGCATCCAGCAAGGTTGCGGAAAGAATGAGTTCAGCGCTCCAGGCTCAGTACAGCACAACCGAGAATCTCAAGAACCATTTTCTCACATCAAAAGCATTAAGCAAGCTGGTTGGAAACCTTCTCAGTCAGATTACATTCAAACTTCCGGAAACACTGCCTGCCGGAATTGTCACCAGGTATAAGCTCATGGATATTCACCAGGCTCTGCATAAAATACACTTTCCCTCTGATCCTGCAGAGCTTGAAAAAGCCAGGTACCGCCTCAAGTTTGAGGAACTAATTTATATTCAGCTTAATCTTCTGAGATTCAGAAACAACCGATCACGCAAATTCAAAGGATCTGTCTTTTCGAGCGTTGGGGAAAACTTCAATAATTTCTATTTCAACAATCTTCCGTTTTCCCTTACTGAAGCACAAAAAAGGGTAGTAAAGGAGATCCGGAAGGATCTCGGTTCAGGAAAACAGATGAACCGTCTTCTTCAGGGAGATGTGGGCAGCGGCAAGACACTTGTTGCGCTTTTGAGCATGCTTATAGCCATAGATAACGGTTACCAGGCATGCATAATGGCGCCGACAGAGATCCTTGCCAGCCAGCACTATGACACGATCACAAAAATGCTTGAAGGCATCAATGTTAAAGTCAGGCTTCTGACGGGATCATCGAAGAAGTCATTGAGAAAGGATATCAGCGAATCACTCCTTGACAAGTCACTGAATATCCTTATCGGCACACATGCACTGATCGAGGAAAATGTAAAGTTCGCTGACCTGGGACTGGTAATTATTGACGAGCAGCACAGGTTCGGAGTTGAGCAGAGAGCCAGGCTTTGGCAAAAAAGCCTCAATCCTCCCCATATACTTGTAATGACCGCCACACCTATACCAAGAACGCTAGCGATGACCCTTTACGGCGACCTTGATGTATCGGTAATAGATGAGCTTCCTCCGGGAAGGATCCCCATAAAAACCATGCATTATTTTGATTCTGAAAAAAACAAGGTATTCGGATTTTTACGAAGCCAGATCGCTGAAGGACGTCAGGTTTATATAGTATACCCGCTGATTCAGGAATCGGAGAAGATGGATTACAAGGATCTTGAAGACGGATGGGATACCATTTCAAGGGAATTTCCACCTCCAAAATACTGTATAAGCGTTGTGCATGGCAGGATGACACCGTCAATCAAAGAAGAATCGATGAGGCTGTTCAGGCAAGGGCATGCTCATATTCTGATTGCGACAACAGTAATTGAGGTTGGAGTTGATATTCCGAATGCCACGGTGATGATTATAGAAAGCTCCGAACGGTTTGGACTTTCTCAGCTTCACCAGCTCAGAGGTCGTGTTGGCAGAGGAGCCGACCAGTCATACTGCATACTGATGAGCTCGGGGAAACTATCAAAGGAGGCAGCAAAAAGATTAGAGGTTATTGTAAGCACCAATGATGGTTTCGAGATCGCAGAAGCCGATCTTCAGCTGAGAGGCCCGGGCGATATTGAAGGAACAATGCAAAGCGGCATCCCATTTGACCTGAGAATCGCCGACCTGGCAAAAGACGGACAGCTGATCGAATATGTAAGGAACATTGCCGAAGAGATCCTTGCCAGGGATCCTCTGCTTGAAACCAGCCAAAATCTCATTCTCAACGAAGGACTAAGGCGTTTATTCAGCAAACGTCAATCATGGAGTAATATAAGCTAGGATTTTTATTTAAAATCATAATAAATAATAAAAGTGCCTGAAATGCTGATAAAAAACATTATCTGTTTTTACCGGAATTGTAATTTTGCATCTTTAAAATTCCTTTGTCGCAGTAAAGATGTCGGAAAATTTTCGGAGCATTGAACACGAAGGTATAGTGAAGAGTTCAGACAAAAAATCTGTTACAGTAAGTATTATTTCTTCATCAGCCTGCACCGGATGCCATGCCGAAGGGATTTGTTCATTATCAGGCAGGGAAGAAAAGACTGTTGAGATACCGGGTATTTATAAAGTTGTGCCAGGAGAAAGTGTGACAGTACTTATGAAACAGTCATCCGGATTTGCGGCAGTTTTTCTGGGTTATGTTCTACCGTTGATACTGGTCGTGGCTATGCTGATAATCCTTGCTTCTATTTCGGCTCCTGAACTTACCGCCGGTCTTGGCGCGATAGCAATACTTATACCCTATTACCTGGCTCTCTATTTTTTCAGAAAAAGGATAAACAGGAAGTTTACATTTTCACTAAAAGCCTGATACATGAGTCTTACTGTTCCTGTAACAATATTGACACTGAGTCTGCTTGCGCTGATATTTGCATTAATCCTCTATTTTGTAGCGCAGAAGTTCAGGATCTATGAAGATCCCAGGATTGACGAGGTTCAGGCTGTCCTTCCCGCTGCCAATTGCGGCGGATGTGGTTTTGCAGGGTGCCGCAATTTCGCTGAGGCACTCGTTAAGGCAGAAACTTTTGAAGGTTTAAACTGTCCCGTTGGAGGTGCAACAGTCATGGGAGAGGTTGCAAAAATCCTGGGGAAAGAAGCCGTTGCTGTTGAGCCTCTCGTTGCAGTTCTCATGTGCAACGGATCACCCGAATTCCGTCCTCACACCTCAAAGTACGATGGAGTTCCCGATTGCCGCATGGCACACAGTCTGTACCTGGGAGAAACAGATTGCAGCTATGGCTGCCTGGGTTACGAAGATTGCGTCAGAGCGTGCGCATTTGACGCAATGTACATGAACCCGTCAACAGGATTGCCGGTTATCATTGATGACAAATGTGTTGCTTGCGGAGCCTGCGTGAAAGCATGTCCAAGGCATCTTCTTGAACTCCGCAAAAAAGCCAAAAAAGACCGCAAACTGTATGTGGCCTGCTCAAATTGTGATAAGGGAGGGCCTGCAAGAAGGGCATGCAAGGTTGCATGCATTGCATGCAGCAAATGCTTCAATGTATGTGAATTCGGTGCTATTACCATTGAAAACAACCTGGCGTATATTGATGCCTTTAAATGTACATTCTGCAGAAAGTGCGTTACCGAGTGTCCTACATTCTCAATACTAGAATTTAATTTTCCCCCGAGAAAGCCTAAAATCAAAGAACAGGTAGAAACTAAAACAGTCTGAACCGGATGTGTTATTAAAAAACTTAGCGTTGAAAACATTCCCCATTGGAGGTGTTCATCCACCCGAGAACAAACTGACTTCTGAAAGCGAGATTCAGTATCTTCCCATTCCGGTAAGTGTTGCAATACCTGTTTCCCAGCATATAGGTGCACCTGCTTCGGTTATCGTAAATAAGGATGAGAAGGTAAAGACAGGTCAGGTGATAGCTCAGAGCAAAGGATTTGTTTCAGCGAATATTCATTCTTCGGTATCAGGCAAAGTCAGTAAGATTGATACAGTAATAGATACCAGCGGATATAAGCAGACGGCGGTATTTATCACTGTTGAAGGAGATGAATGGATTGAAACCATCGACAGAGGTAATGAGATCCTTACAGATATTAATTCCTCATCGGAAGAAATAATAAAGAAATGTCTTGAATCAGGTATTGTGGGCATGGGAGGCGCGACTTTCCCTTCGCATGTAAAGCTGACGGTTCCCGCCGGGAAAAAATGTGATATACTTATAATCAACGGGGTGGAATGTGAACCATACCTTACCTCCGATCACCGTCTCATGCTGGAAAGAGGTGAAGAGGTTCTTATAGGCATATCAATAATGATGATAGCCCTTAAGGTAAGCAGGGCGATGATAGGTATAGAAAACAACAAGCCTGATGCTGTTGCTCACATGACGAAGCTCGCAACTGCATTCCAGGGGATAACGGTACATGCGCTGAAAGTCAAATATCCGCAGGGGGCTGAGAAACAACTCATTAAAGCTCTCATTAACAGGGAAGTCCCTTCCGGGCGCCTCCCTCTGGATGTTAACACGGTAGTCCATAATGTAGGCACTGCCTTTGCAGTATATGAAGCGATTCAGAAGAACAAGCCACTGTTTGAAAGAGTTGTCACCATAACGGGTAAATCGGTTTCGAAGCCGGGCAACTATTTTGTGAGGTTAGGAACTCCGGTAAAGGATCTTATCGCTGCTGCCGGAGGGATACCTGAAGATACCGGCAAAATAGTATCCGGCGGCCCAATGATGGGGAAAGCCCTCAGCAGCACCGATATACCGGTTGTAAAAGGGACATCGGGTATCATCCTGTTCCCGTCCGGTGAATCAGTACGGATGGAATCAATGCCCTGCATAAGGTGCACAAAATGTACACAGGCTTGTGCTCTGAACCTTGAACCATACCTCCTGATGACACTTTCCGAAAAAGGATTGTTTGAAAGAGCCCAAAAAGAAAGGATCACTGACTGTATGGAATGCGGCTCATGCAGCTATATATGTCCCGCCCGGAGGCCCCTGCTTGATTATATCAGGCTCGGTAAATCGACTGTAATTAAAATGGCCCGTGAATGGGTTGTAAAATAACTATATCCGACATAGGTAAATGAGCAATTTATTAAATGTTTCACCATCACCTCACGCTCACGGGAAAGAGACGACACAAAAACTGATGTTCGGCGTTGTCGCGGCCCTCCTGCCTGCCCTGTTCACATCGATATTCTATTTCGGCTGGGGGGCTATAATCGTAACGGCAACATCAGTATTCTCATGCCTTATATTTGAGTATCTTATCCAGAGATTTATTTTCAGGAAACCCATTACAATTACAGACGGATCGGCACTTGTCACAGGCATGCTGCTGGCTTTTAACGTGCCCTCAAATCTTCCCGTTTTTATTATAGTCATCGGCAGTTTTGTGTCTATAGCAATTGCTAAAATGACTTTTGGCGGACTTGGCAACAATCCTTTCAATCCTGCTCTTGTAGGACGTGTTTTCATGCTTATATCATTTCCTGTTCAGATGACTAGCTGGCCGGTTCCTGCAGGATTCGGTACTGGCTACATAGATGCTGTCACAGGGGCAACACCTCTGGCAATAATCAAGGAAGGACTTAAGAATGGCGAATCCATATCCCAGCTTGTGACTCAGATACCTTCCCCGGCTCAGATGTTCCTGGGAGATATGGGAGGTTCAATGGGAGAAGTTGCTGCTGTTGCGCTTCTTATTGGATTCGTCTGGCTTCTCTATAAGAAAATCATCACATGGCACATTCCCGTATCTGTAATAGGAAGTATTGTAATCTTTACAACAATACTATGGCTGGTAAACCCGGAGAAGAATGCAAATCCCATGTTTCATGTGCTTGCCGGCGGTGTTCTGCTGGGAGCCATCTTCATGGCGACAGATTACGTCACCTCACCGATGACACCAAAATCGATGATTATTTACGGATGCGGTATAGGAATATTGACTGTGATTATCAGGGTCTGGGGTGCATACCCTGAAGGAGTCTCCTTTGCAATACTTATTATGAATGCATTTGTTCCGCTTATGAACCTTTACATTAAACCAAGGAGATTTGGCGAGGAGGTGAAGAATGGCTAAAACCGAATCAACACTCAGAAATATGGTCATGTCGCTTTCTCTCATTGCACTGGGAGCATCAGCATGCCTTGGCTTTGTTTACGAATTGACCAAAGGACCCATCGAGCTTTCGGTCCTGAACAAGAAACTGGAGGCTATTAAGCTGGTTGTACCGGATTTTGACAATAATCCCAACGACGAAATGTTCCGTCTGCCGACAGGGGAAGGCGACAGTCTCGATATCTACCCTGCAAAAAAAGACGGTGAGATAACCGGTTATGCGGTCAGCACCTATACCAATACCGGGTTCAGCGGTTATATAAGTCTTATGGCCGGATTTAAACCGGACGGAACCATCATCAATATTACTGTTCTCTCGCAAAAAGAGACACCCGGGCTGGGTAACAAGATGACCAATCCGGAATTCAAGGATCAGTTCAATGGCAGGAATCCGGCAGATTTTAACCTTAAAGTAGAAAAAGACGGGGGACAGGTTGATGCCATTACTGCCGCAACGATCAGCTCCAGGGCATTTTGCGATGCTGTTCAGCGTGCATATAACACCCTGCAGAAAGGAGGTATTAAATGAATCAGCTTCAAAACTTTACAAAGGGCTTTTTTAAGGAAAACCCTATACTTGTCCTGGTCCTGGGATGCTGTCCTACTCTTGCAACAACTTCATCATGCCTGAACGGACTGGGCATGGGGATCGCAACTACATTTGTACTTCTGGGATCAAATGTGGTCATTTCGCTTCTTTCGGGGGTCATCCCTGATAAGGTGAGAATCCCGGCTTTTATTGTCATCATCGCCTCATTTGTTACAATTGTTGATCTGGTGATGCAGGCTTATGTTCCCGAACTATATGAAACCCTGGGAATATTCATACCGCTGATAGTTGTGAACTGCATTGTTCTTGGCAGGGCTGAAGCGTTTGCCAGCAAGAACACCGTATTATCATCGTTCATTGACGGCCTGGGCATGGGACTGGGATTTACAATGGCACTGGGAATCCTTGGCGCTTTCCGCGAAATTGTGGGAAGCGGATCAATATTCGGCTATAAATTTATCCCGGGAGATGGAGTACTGGTATTTATCCTTGCCCCCGGAGCTTTTATAGCCCTTGGATATATGATCGCACTTATTAACAGGATAAGAAGAACCTAATAACAGACCGATATGGAATATTTATTGATAATAATATCTGCCATCCTTATCAACAATGTGGTACTTGCCCAGTTTCTTGGAGTATGTCCGTTTCTTGGAGTCTCCGGAAAGGTTAATACAGCTGTGGGCATGGCAGGAGCTGTAACATTTGTGATGGTGCTGGCCACAATTGTTACTTATCTCATTCAGATCTATGTTCTTGATAAGCTGGGTATTTCTTTTATGCAGACGATAACCTTCATCCTTGTTATTGCTGCACTTGTCCAGATGGTTGAAATCATTCTCAAGAAGATCAGTCAGCCGCTATATCAGGCTCTCGGTATCTTCCTGCCATTGATAACCACAAACTGCGCAGTACTCGGGGTCGCGATCCTTGTCATCAAGAAAGATTATAACCTGCTTGAAGGAGTTGTCTACGGAGCTTCCACTGCTATAGGATTCGGACTTGCACTTATTATTCTTGCAGGAATACGGGAGCAGCTCGAACTTTTAAACGTCCCTAAAGGTATGAAAGGCGTCCCTGTTTCGCTGGTCATTGCGGGAATACTCGCTCTTGCATTCATGGGTTTCACCGGTATAGTGAAATAAATAACTACTTTTGTCATTGCACCGATGCCCGGCAAAGATGACATTATCGGACTATTATCAGATCCTAGGAATACCGCTTAATTCATCGGTTAATGATATAAAAAAAGCTTACAGGCAGAAAGCCCGCCAGTACCATCCTGATATAAATCCGGCTCCCGAAGCGAGAGATAAATTTATTCTTGTTACCGAAGCTTATGAATTCCTGATCGCCAATCACGACCGGATCAGTGCTGATAATGAAGCTTACTGGCAGGCAATGGATAACTGGAGAAAGTACAGGCAGGTCAGGTCAAAACAACGCGCCCGGGTATATGCTCAAGCCTCATATATCCGCTTTAAAAAGACAAAATTCTATAAAACAACACGGATATTCGACGGCACAACAATCATTTTCAGTCTTATACTAGCGGTAATAATGGTATTATATACCGTCTTTGGATATATCTACAGGGTGGCACATCCTTTGCCTGAACCGGAACAGCCATCCGTACTCGTGTTCCTGATGCTCCTCACTGTCGGGTTGGGATTTGTCGTGGTTTCACTTATCTTTCTCAAGGCCTTTATCGAAACTTCCAGAAAACAAAAGAAAAAAACTTAGAAACATGGCATAGTTTTTGGACTGGGAAGGGAGTAACCTGGACCGGTCATATTGTTTTCATTTTCAATACAGTATCATCAGTCTTTAAAAGCTAAGTACATGAAAAACAATATAATAGCATCTGTATTGGTTCTTTCATCCATTCTCCTTTTATTTATGAAGTGTACCAAAACCCCGGATGAGGATTTGCCGAAAGAACCTGTCGAAATTGAACTGACAACCAAACAGATTGCCCTGATTGAATCAGAGAATTCGTTTGCCTTTGATATTTTCAGGGAGGTGGCGGAAAATGAGGGCAGCTCACAGAATATCATTATATCTCCCTTAAGCATTTCCTGTGCCCTTTCGATGACCCTTAACGGAGCAGACGGCACGACACGTGATGCAATGCTGACAGCGCTAAGGATGAACGGGATCACACCCGAAGAGATAAACTCCTCCTACAAGGATCTGACAGAAGCACTGCTGACAGTAGATAAGCGGGTACTGATGACGATCGCCAATTCAGTATGGACCGAGGACCGGATCACTCCCAAACAGACCTTCATTGATATACTTGAAGACTATTATAATGCTGAATCAAAAGAATTCAGCATAACAGATCCCACTGCACCTGATAAAATAAATGAATGGATCGAGGATAACACCAACGGACTGATAAAGGAGATGATCGACAAACTGGAGGATAATACCGTGATGCTTATCATTAATGCCATCTACTTCAAAGGAAAATGGAAACTGCAGTTCGATGAAAAGGACACTGATCAGGAACTGTTTTATAAGCCGGGCGGAACATCTGTAGAGGTACCGATGATGAAACAAACTGATGATTTTAAAGCTTATGACGGCGACGGATTCATTCTGGCAGAATTTCCTTACGGTCAGGGGAATTTTGTGATGGATATCATCCTTCCTGATGCCAGAGATGGTGTCGCCACCCTACTTCCGTCAATCACAGATGATACAATCTCAGGATGGCTCCAACAGATGATGACCAGGGAGACTGACGTGTATATTCCGCGCTTCAAATATGGTTTCAGGAAGAAACTCAAGGATATTCTCACTGATATGGGAATGGGTATTGCCTTCACGGATGACGCTGATTTTACAAATATTACAGAATATCCTCCGTTGCTCATTAACGATGTAATACACCAGGCATTCATAGAAACAAACGAGGAAGGTACAGAGGCTGCTGCTGCCACGGTTGTGGAGATAGGGCTTACCTCTATGCCGCTGGAGCCTCTTGTTTTCAATGCCGACCATCCGTTTATTTATATTATAAGGGAAACTTCAACCAACT
>CAYWEQ010000015.1:0-3838 GCA_964457185.1 uncultured Rikenellaceae bacterium | reverse complement strand
GTTTTCAATGCCGACCATCCGTTTATTTATATTATAAGGGAAACTTCAACCAACTCCATCATATTCATGGGTATTGTGGCTGATCCGCTGACTGAATAAATAACCCCCAACCCCCCAAGGGGGGTTTTATAACTACCTGTATACCTGCAAGTTCCGTTGAACGGAATATAGGAGTGTTTGCAGTAAGAGTTTTTTATCTACCTTTAGAATGCTAATATTTTTAGACAATGAATTTGCTTTTAGCTTCATTTTTTGCTACAATAATGACCCTCGCCATGTCTCAGCCTGAAAAACCGGGAGATCGCAAACCTGCTGATCAAAGCCAGAAACCCCTGTTCTCATTTGGGATAATAACTGATGTCCATCACTGCAATTACGAACCGGAAGGAACAAGATTCTATAATCAATCAC
Source organism: uncultured Rikenellaceae bacterium (assembly GCA_964457185.1). Lineage (GTDB taxonomy): Bacteria > Bacteroidota > Bacteroidia > Bacteroidales > VadinHA17 > LD21. Next base: position 3,427 of record CAYWEQ010000015.1, on the reverse strand, counting down.
TTCCAAGGCTAAGGGAAGCTGTGAATTCCCTTAAGTCCGATTCAGTTGATTTTCTGATCAACCTTGGAGATCTGATTGATCGTGATTTTTCTTCTTTTAAACCAGTGTTGAATATTATTGATTCATCAGGACTTAAAACTTACCATTGCCTCGGGAACCATGATTTTTCTGTTGAATCAAAGTATAAGAAACGTCTGCCGCTACCCTTACCCGATAAGAGCGGATATTATTCATTTATGCAAGAAAATTTCAGGTTCATAGTCCTTAACGGGAATGAAGTGAGTACATATGCTTCCGGAAGCAAGGCAAAAGTAAAGCACACCGAAGAATACCTTGCCTCATTAAAGGCAGAAGGGTGCATAAATGCAAATGACTGGAACGGAGGGATAAGCCTTAAACAGCTCGAATGGCTTGAATCCCAGCTTGGTGAAGCTGCTGCAGGAAATGAGAAAGTGTTCATCATCTGCCATTTCCCCGTCTGGCCGGAAAATATCCATAATTTGCTTAACTACAGGGAGGTAATCTCTGTTCTTGAAAATTATCACAATGTTGTTACCTGGTTCAGCGGGCATAACCATGCAGGCAACTATGGCAATACCAATATGATACATTTCGTTACGCTGAAAGGGATGGTTGAGAGTGAAAATGCCGGTGCTTATTCACTTGTTGAAGTCTACAGGAACAAGATCTGGATTAAAGGTTCAGGAAGGGAAAGAAGCCAGATACTCGCATACTGATCCGTATAATCAACCAACTATTAGTTTATGACGAAGCTGGCGAAAGAGCTCACCCTGTACGGGCTGATCATGGTAGCAATAGGCTCATGTATAGGTTCGGGGATCTTTGTCACTCCGTCACAGATCGCGGGATTAATACCATCGTCAGCCCTGATAATTCTTGTCTGGGCTCTCGGAGGTATAATAGCGCTTACAGGGGCTCTTACATTCGGTGAACTGGGATCACTATTTCCTCATGCCGGCGGAATATATGTTTTCCTTAAGGAGGCTTACGGAGGCTGGCTCGGTTTTCTGTACGGATGGGCTTACCTTATAATAATAACTTCCGGATCAATTGCAGTTTTGTCTCTGGCCTTCTCATATTATTTAAGCACTTTCATTCCAATGAACCAGACAGGAATGATGATCACCAGCATCAGCGCAATTGTTGTCCTGACAACAATTAATGTATTCAGAGCAAAATTCGGCGAAATATTTTCAAATATCTTTACAGGGCTGAAAATTGCAGGAATACTGATAATCATCCTGGTTGGATTTATTTTCGGGGACAGTGAACTGTCATTCAGATCGATATCTTTATCAACACCCTCAGGTGCAGGGATCTCCGGTTTTGGTGTCGCTCTGACGGGTGTCCTGTTCTCATACGGTGGATGGCAGCATGCTTCTTTCCTGGCAGGGGAGACAAAAAACCCTGCAAGGAATGTCCCGGTAGCAATGATCACCGGAGCACTCATAGTGACATTTATATACTTACTGGTAAATACCGGGTATATGCTTCTTCTGCCAATTGATACCATCGTCTCCTCGCAGAAGGTTGCCGCTGACGCAGTAAGTACAATCCTTCCTTCAGGCGGCCTGCTGGTTGCTGGAATAATAGCTGTCAGCACCGTTGGTACAATAGGCATTTACACACTTTCAGCACCGCGCATATATTATGCAATGGCAGCCGACGGACTCTTTTTCAAAAGCATTGCCTGGGTCCATCCAAAGTTCAAAACCCCTGTCTTTGCTATAATCCTGCAATCGGTCTGGGCAATATTGCTGCTGTTGTTCTGGGGAACAGTGGAAAACCTTATAACCTATACGGTTTCAATAGAATGGATTTTCTTCACCCTTGCAGCTGCCGGGATATTTATCTTCAGGAAAAAGCTGAAAAATGCTGAAAGGGCATATAAGACTTTCGGGTACCCAGTAACCCCGCTGATCTTTATCGGGATCACCACCTGGTTTGTTATTAATATAATGATAAACAAGCCTTTACATATGGGAGTAGGCTTGATTTTCCTGCTTATCGGAGTTCCCGTATACCTTGTTTTCAGGAAAATGAACCGGTCTTTATAAAGTTGAAAGGCACGTCCAGGACTACTGAGAAATACTCGCCTCTTTCAAGGATATCTTCATCACCATCCTCATAGTACCAGTTGAAGATAAATTTCCCGTTTTTAAAGGTGACGTGTTTAAGTTTTTCGAGGAGAGAAATAAATACTTTGGCGCTTGCGCTGTTAAAATACTCCAGGTTCATATCCACACAGGTCATCTCGGCAGGTTCTTCGATATAGGATGTTATCCAATTATTAACAGGTGCAAAGAATTCAGCCACGTTCTCATGTATAGAACGTCCGCTGATCCTTAACCTGCCGTCAGGGCTGAAGACAATCTCAGGTGAATTCTTACCCGGTTCAATTCTCAGTTCCTGCATCAAAAATATTTGTTCCGAAATTAATTAAATTTTAATATAACTTCAATTAAAACCTGTCAAATATTGGTTCAGTAACATTTTTCAAAATCACATTCTTGCCAGAGGGGCTGTATCCTGACCTGTAAATTCACCTCTAAGATATTTATAATAACCAGTTATTCCTATCATCGCGGCATTGTCAGTTGTATATTCTATTTCAGGGATGAAAAGATCCCATTTTCTTTTCTGAGCTTCTGCCCTTACAGCATCTCTCAGTTCCGAATTTGCAGATACCCCGCCGGCGATTCCTATCTGCTTTATCCCGGTCTCTATTGAAGCTTTTAAAAGTCTGCCAGTCAGAATATTCACAATTGTATGCTGGAGCGAGGCACAGAGGTCAGCTTTGTTCTTCTCAATGAAACCGGTGTCATCCTTCAGCCTGTCCCTCAGAAAATAGAGGAAGCTTGTTTTCAGTCCGCTGAAGCTGAAATCGAGTCCTTTCACAGAGGGTTTGGGGAAAAAGAAAGCATTCCTGTTTCCGGCTGATGCAAGCTTATCAATGTCAGGGCCTGCCGGATATGGAAATCCCAGCAGCTTGCCGCACTTGTCAAATGCCTCGCCGGCAGCATCATCTATTGTATTTCCCAGTATCTCCATATCAAGGTGGTTTTTCATAACTATGATCCGGGTGTGTCCGCCTGAGACAAGCAGGCAAAGGAATGGGAATGACGGTATTCTTGTCTCCCTGCCCTTAACAAGTATGAAATGAGCCAGTACATGAGCCTGGAGATGATTGACCTCAATAAGCGGAATATTAAGTGAAAGCGCAAATCCTTTTGCAAAGGATGCACCAACTAGAAGCGATCCCAGAAGGCCCGGGCCGCGGGTAAAGGCCACCGCATTGATTTCTTCTTTCCTTATTGCGGCTTTTGTAATGGCCTGATCAATAACCGGTACAATATTTGCCTGGTGTGCCCTTGAAGCAAGCTCCGGAACAACACCTCCAAACGAT
>CAYWEQ010000014.1:0-31182 GCA_964457185.1 uncultured Rikenellaceae bacterium | reverse complement strand
TATTATTAATAATAAAATGACATATAATACAATATACTGGTAAAATTTATTAATTCATAAAATGACTGTGTCAGGGAGTATCTTAATAGTACAGTCGTGCTTCGTTATCAGCGTTTGAACCAGGTCTATTTATTAAATTTTGTTAAAAAATCTTCATTCTTAATAAAGTTATTATGGTAGATACAATAAATAGAAATTTGTATAGTACATTTTTCTATATTGCAGGAATTAAACTAAAATCAGAGTATTATGAAGAAATGTATTATAAAGATCGCTTTAGCTGTTATTGTAGTAATGATGACTGGTGAATCATACAGCCAGGAAATTGGATGGCGCGGACCGGGCAGGACCGGTATCTATAATGAGACCGGATTGATGAAGGAATGGCCCTCATCGGGTCCGGCACTTCTATGGGAAGCAACGGGAATAGGAATGGGGTACTCCAGTGCTACTGTGACGAATGATGCAGTTTACATTACAGGCATCAGAGGGGATAAAGATGTACTTACTGCTTTTACGCAGGATGGGAAGAAAAAATGGGAAGTTGAATACGGGCGCATGTCAACAGTCAATAGTTCACCGGAAAGCCGCTGCACCCCGACGTATTCGAATGGAAAAATCTTTGTAATCAGCGGACAGGGTGAATTGTCCTGTGTTTCGCCGGATGGCAAGATCCTCTGGACGGTGGATTACTATAAGAAATATAGTGCGCCGGTGCCACGTTTTGGAGTATCTGAATCTCCGCTTGTGGTCGACAATAAAGTAATAGCCACACCCGGGGGCAATATGGCTGCAATGGTTGCATTCAATGTTGAAGACGGAAGTGTTGTATGGGAAACCGAATCATTAAAAGAAGGTTCACAATATGTAAATCCCCTGCTTATCGAAAGAAACGGAAGGAAAGTAATAATAACCCATACACCGACATGGATAATCGGAGTAAATGCTGCTGATGGCAAAATACTCTGGAAATTCAATTTTGGTTCTGTAAATGCCGATCAGAGAGGCGGCAGGAATTATATCCACACACCGATATACAAGGATGGTTACCTGTTTGCCGCCAGTGGCTACGGTCAGACAGGAGCAAAAATCAAGCTGAATAGTGACGGAAAGGATCCGGAACTGGTCTGGAAAAATCCTGAAATCAACCCTCATGTAGGCGGAATGGTTCTTGTCGGGAATTATATCTACAGTTCCACTCACGACAATAACTCAATGGGCAGATGGATATGTGTTGACTGGACAACAGGCGAGACCAGGTGGATAACAGAATGGTATAATAAGGGATCCGTAATTTCTGCAGAAGGATTACTGTATATTTATGAAGAAAAGACCGGTAACGTGGCGCTGGTAAGACCAAACAGTGAAAAGCTTGACATAATCAGCACCTTCAAGGTAACTAAAGGTGCCGGCCCGTACTGGGCTCATCCCGTGATAAATAAAGGAAGGCTTTTCTTAAGGCACGGAGATTATCTGGCTGTTTATTCTATAAAATAGAAATAAAAAGAAGTATTATTTGTCTGAAACTTAGAGTATTTCCGATCACATTGGTACCTGATTGCAATTAAAGAAATCAGCAATAATTATTTGCATTCTAGTTAAATCATAATTAATTAAAATTTACAGGTATGAAAAGACTTCTCCTAATTGTTCTGGCTCTTGTAATAGCAGGAGTTATTGTATATGCTATCTTTCTTTTGATAGGCTCTGATGAGGATTCCAGGGCTGTACAACTGGGTGATGACCAGCAAATCAGTGAATGGAGAGAAGAGAACAGGACCGGAGTTTCTTCAGAAACAGGATTGCTGAAAACCTGGCCTGAAGAAGGACCTGAACTGATATGGTCGAATGTTGATTTACCCAAAGGTCATTCTCAGGTGACATTTGGCAACAACACCATATATCTGACCGGCAACGATGGACAGAATGATATTCTTGTTGCTCTGGATACTTATGGAAAGATAAAATGGCAGACAATATACGGCCGGGCATGGTCTGCATCAAATCCCGAAAGCAGGTGTACTCCTACCGTTGAAGGTAACAGGGTATATGTTTCAAGCGGCTATGGTGATCTGGCCTGCGTTGATGCTGAATCAGGAGCTATTGTCTGGTCGCTTAAAGCCAGTGAGACTTATGCGGGGACTTACGGACAATGGGGAATAGCGGAATCGTTGATAATAGACGGACAAAAGCTCTATTTTACTCCTGGCGGACCTGAAACCATGACAATTGCACTGGATAAAGCCACAGGAAGCCTCATCTGGAAATCTGCAAGTCTCAATGATGGTCCTGCATATGTTTCCCCGATATTGATCGATTATGCAGGCAAAAAGATCATTATTAATGTATCACTGCAATATATTTTTGCCGTGGATGCGTCCACCGGCGATATACTCTGGAGTGTCAGTCATGTGGAAGCGATTGACAGTGAGAAATCCATTGCTATCTGGCCTGATGCTCCTTTGATCAAATGCGTAACACCTTTATATAATAATGGCAGAATATATGTTACAGGCGGATATGATCATGGAAGCATAATGCTGAGTCTTAACGATGACGGGACCAATGTTTCTGTTGACTGGACGGACTCAGTTCTGGATGTACATCATGGTGGTGTTGTACTTTTGGACGGATATATTTATGGTTCTAACTGGCTTAGCAATGCAGACGGAAACTGGTGCTGCCTTGACTGGAGTACAGGAAAGAAAATGTATGAAGAGCACTGGAAATGTAAAGGTTCAATTATTTCTGCGGAAGGTATGCTATATATCTATGATGAAAAAACCGGTTTCATAGGATTGCTCAGACCCAATCCTGAAAAATTTGATCTTGTAAGCAGTTTTAGAGTGAAAGAAGGATCCGGACCCTACTGGGCTCATCCGGTAATACATAATGGCAACCTGTTCCTGAGACATGGCAATGCACTGATGGTATATAATATTAGAATATAGAATTATAAGGGTGTTTTCAGGCAGATCAAACATACCAGTCATTACAGGATTTATTGCGCTGTTGTTTACGGGAGTTTTTCTCTGGTGGATACTTACCCGTCCTTCATATAATGTAGTTGAACGTGTTCCGGGATTGGATAACAGACCTCCGCAGAGAGCAATCTCAGATTCAGTAATTATAGGAGAATTTCTGGATACGCTTGGCAGCATCGAAGAGATAATTCCAGGTAGCTGGCCACGGTTCAGGGGATCAGATTTTGACAATATAAGCAAAGATCCGACACCTCTTGCTGAAGCATGGGATACGTCGGGACCTCCCATAGTCTGGCAGACAACGCTTGGTGAAGGGTATGCAGGCCCTGCTGTTCTGAACGGACGGGTATATGTTCTCGATTATAATGAAAGAAGAAAAGCTGATATGCTAAGGTGTTTCTCACTTAAATCGGGAACTGAACTGTGGAGAAGATGGTATAATGTTGAGTTTAAGCGGAACCACGGTTATTCAAGGACAATCCCGGCCGTTACTGATAAATACGTTGTTACCATAGGGCCCCGGTCTCATGTGATGTGTGTTGATCCGGTGAACGGCAACCTTCTCTGGACTCTTGATCTCGAGAAAGAGTATGGTATTCCGGGAACAGTTAAAGGCAAGATAACACCTGAGTTCTACAGCGGCCAGTGTCCTTTGATTGACAATAATGTGGCAATTATCGCTCCAGGCGGAAAGGCGCTTATGATCGGAGTCGATTGTGCATCCGGAAAGGTGATCTGGCAAACCCCAAATCGTGATTCATTAAGAATGTCGCACACTTCAATAACACCGATGACCATTCATGAGAAGAAAATGTATGTGTACGCTGCGCTTGGTGGGGTATGTGGTGTATCGGCCGAAGGCACGGACATTGGAAAAGTGTTATGGGAAACCACTGACTGGAGTCCTTCGATAGCGGTAGCTTCTCCTGTCTATCTTGGTAATGGGGAACTGGTTGCTTTCGGCAGCTATGGGGCCGGTGCAGCTAAAATAAGGATCAGCAAGGACGAGTCGGGCTTTAAAGCGGCAGTAACTGAGCAGCATAAAGCTTCCGGGGGGATTGCCAATGAACAGCAGACTCCCATCCTGAAAAACGATCATCTTTGGACTGTATTACCCGAAAATGCCGGTCCGCTGAAAAGACAACTTGCCTGCTATAATAAATCCGACCTGGTAACACCTGTATGGATGAGCGGAAAGGAAAGCAGGTTCGGCAAAGGTATGGGTCCATTTATCATGAGCGGCAACAAATTATTCCTCCTTGACGATGAAGGTACACTATACCTGTTCAGGATTGAAGACAATAAAGCAATACTTGTTTCAAACCACAAGGTGATGGATGCCATCGAAGCCTGGAGCCCAATGGCTATAGCAGGCAAATACCTTTTAATGAGAGATGCACATAATATGCTGTGTCTTGATATCGGCAAAAAAGACTGAGTGTATGAATAAGAAATGGACAACTGTAACAATTATCGTTCTTCTTCTGGTTTTAACCGGATACATAGTTATTGACATAGTCATGAGGAAGAAAATACCGCAGGGCAATCCGATAACAGAAGAGGCTTCCGGCGTGGCTGATCAATGGATTGTCACGAAGATCTTTGAGCCGGGTAAAGGCCAGCTGAATGCTGTGACTGTCTCCGGCAATGGTACTATTTTCCTTGGTGGAGAAACTTTTATAACCAGCTATGATTCAGGCTTTAATCTTATATGGGAATATAAGACAGAAAAGACTGTTACTGCTCTGGCAGTATCAGGGAACTATGTATACGCTGCTGTACAGGAAATCATCATGGTAATGAATATGGAGGGAGAAAAGGTCGAGGAATGGGGCCCTTTTGAGAATAACTCGATGATTACTTCAGTTGCCTCAAATGAATCATATGTGGCATTTGCTGATGCAGCAAATAAAACAGTATTTATTCTGGACAAAAAGGGAATTGTCAAATCTCTGATCGGGACATCAGAAGAACCATTTATTATTCCGAGTCTTTATTTTGATGTAGCCTTCGACAGCGATAATACTGTTTATGTTGCAAATACCGGCAACCGAAGGATCGAAAAAAGAAATATTGACGGGAAAGTACTTGATTATTTTGGGCAACCGGGAACTGATCCGGGTGCTTTCTGCGGTTGCTGTAATCCTGCCCATTTTATACGCATACCGGGTGGATTTGTCACGGCTGAAAAAGGAATAAACCGGATAAAAATCCTGAATGACAAGGGAGATTTTGTGGAATTTGTATCGTCTGTAAATAATTTTGTACCACCATTGCCGCTTGATATTGCTTCACCTGACGGTAAGATAATTTATGGAGTAAATCCTGCTGATTCAAAATTATATGTTTTTAACAGGAAATAATCCCTTTGTCATTCACAGTGACAGTGACATTTCACCCCTTGAGGATAAAGGGAGACAAGTTGTTGTCAGACATTTGGTAATTGAATATTAAAAGTTCGGTATATGAACAGAAGTGATTTTGTAAAGAAGGTGTTCCGGTATATTTTATTCGGATTGCTGGCGTTTATTGCTTTAGTAACTGGCAGCAAGGTTGTAACCGGTACCGACTGTTCCTCCTGTCCCGGGAAAGGGATTTGTAAGGGAGATTCTGATTGTTCAACATTTTTATCTGAATAACGATGGAAGAGCAGAACAAAAGATCCGGAACAAGGCGTGATTTTGTGAAGACCGCAGGCAAGCTGATAATGGCGGCTCCTGTTTTGGCTCTGCCTGTCATTCTTGCCAGGAAAACTGATGCCAAAGGCTATATCTGGCAAATAGACCCGTACAAATGTACCAGCTGTGAACTCTGCAAAACTAGCTGTGTGATGACTCCTTCAGCAGTTAAATGCACAAATGCATTTCCCATGTGCGGCTATTGTGATTTTTGTCCCGGATATCTTCGCCAGGGAGCAAAAACATTCAATACCGCTGCCGAGAATCAGCTATGTCCTACAGGTGCGATAAAACGTAAATTTATTGAAGAACCTTATTTTGAATACACAATTGACGAAGTACTCTGTGATGGATGTTCAAAATGTGTAAAGGGATGCGCCGATTTCGGAAATGGCTCACTCTATTTACAGATAATGCATAATCTTTGTGTTAATTGCAACCAGTGCGCAATAGCGCGCAAATGCCCGTCGGATGCAGTAATAAGGGTGCCGGCGACAGAGCCATATATAAGAAAAGAGTTGAAGAAGTTGAATAGTTGAAGAAGTTGAAAAAGTTTAAGAAATATTTGCCCTTTATAATTCTTGCCGTTCTGTTTATATGGCACTCAGTCCTCTATGCACAACAGCAACGATTTCCCCGGCCGGAATTTGAGGGAGGTTACAACTTCCCTACTCATCAGTTTCTCTATCAGAGGGGGCCGATGTGGGAATATATGGATGTTGCTGTTTTGGTAGGTGCCTTGCTGGTTACTGCATGGATGGCTCTGAAAAAAAGATCAAGACAGGGATTGATATGGATCTCTGTATTCTCTCTAGCATATTTTGGCTTTTACAGGCAGGGGTGCATTTGTGCAATTGGCTCTGTCCAGAATCTGTCACTTGCACTTTTCAATGACAGCTATGCAATGCCTTTACCGGCACTTCTATTCTTTATTATCCCTTTGATCTTTGCATTGCTTTTCGGGCGTGTTTTTTGTGCCGGAGTCTGTCCTCTCGGAGCAATCCAGGAGCTTACAGGATTTAAACAGGTCAGGGTACCTAAAAGTGTTGAATCAGTACTTGCCGCAATACCTTTTGTTTACCTGGGTCTTGCTGTTCTTTTTGCCGCAACGGAGAGCCAGTTCCTTATTTGCCGTTACGATCCGTTTGTAGGTATCTTCAGGCTCGATGCTCCGTATACAATGATAATTTTTGGTTCGCTCCTTCTCATTGTCGGGATTTTTGTCAACCGTCCTTATTGCAGGTATCTCTGTCCGTATGGTGTGCTGCAGAATATTTTCTCCCGTTTTTCTGTAAAGCATCTTACAATTTCGCCTGCAGAATGCAGGAATTGCCGTCTGTGCGAATCAGGATGCCCGTATGATGCAATCCTCCAGTCAGATCCTCCTTCGGATAAGGAAAAACCGGGTAAGTCATGGAAGGATTCAATTATTTACTTCCTGATGATACCGGTTCTGGCAGCAGGATTTGCAGTCCTCCTTTATAACCTTGCTCCTTCGCTTTCAGTAATGAATAATAATGTAAAGCTGGCAAGAGAAATAAGACTTGAAAAAGATGAAGGGATTAAAGCTGTATCAAAGGCATCGGTTGCTTTCTTCGAATCCGGAAAGACTGAAAATGAATTGTTTGAAGAAGAACAGCAAATAACAGGAAGGTTCAGGAAAGGCGCACCATGGGTGGGAATATTTCTAGGATTATCACTTGGAATAGGTTTGTTCCGATTGACTATCAGGGATGTACGAAATTATTACGAACCTGACCGGGGCAGATGCTATAGTTGTGGTAAATGTTTTAAATTTTGTCCGGTTAAGATAAAAGATTGAAAAATGACAGTTTCAGAAAAAGAGATCAGAATTTTTAAGGGAATAAGCCTTGCATCAGGGATTTTTACCGTTGTAATAGCTATTACCATGATATTCAGCCTTATACAGCTTAAAACGATCAATCCTCTTGATAGTCCTGCTTTACTTTCGGTAAAAGAACAGTTCGACAGGGAGCCTGAGAACAGGGATAAAGCTGAACAGGTAAGGGCGATGGATCTCATGGCAAGGAAAGCATATTTTTCTTCAAGATGGCAGGTTGAAACAGGCTCATATCTCCTTCTTGCAGGTGCTGTGGTTTTTGTACTTTTCCAGCGATTGATCTCCGGAAGTGAAAAGCCAGCCCGTTACCTCCAACCCGGCAAACCGGATATTAATTCAGAAAGAATAAAGAATCGCCGGTATATGGTCATATCAGCCAGTGCAGTTTCCATTATAGCCATTGTCTCATCATTTGTACTGAGAGCGGAACTCCCAGCATCAGGAAGCTCTTCAGCAGTTAGTGAAACACGTGAGACCACAGATGCATCTGTGATTTTGGCGGAAGCAAGCCAGCCGGGCGATGTAAACTATCCGTTTTTCAGAGGTGAGGGAAGTCGCGGAATTGCAGGAGGCTCGGGTTTTCCGACAGAATGGAACGGAGCTGAGGGTAAAAATATAAAATGGAAAATTGCCGTTCCAAAACCGGGGAAAAACTCACCAGTGATATGGGGCAACAAGCTGTTCATGACCGGGGCACAGGATAGTGAACTTGAAATCTATTGCATTGACAAGAACAGCGGGAACATTCTCTGGACGGGGTCAGGGTCAGATTTTGAGGGATCTTCAAAAGATCTTCCTGAATCTGACAGTGAAGCAGGCATGGCTGTTCCAACTGCTGCAGTCAGCGGAAACGAAGTATGTGCTATTTTCGGAAATGGCAACCTTGTTTGTTTTGACCACGACGGAAATCTTAAATGGGGAAAAAATATAGGCGTTCCTGTAAGTACATATGGGTATTCTGCATCACTTCTGATTTACGACAAACTCCTGCTTGTTCAGTATGACAGCCAGAATAAGATAACGCTGTCAGGTTTTGATTTAAAAACAGGCGAGCAAAAATGGGAAACTCCGCGATCCGGGCGTCCCGTCAATTCCTCGCCCGTACTTGCAACATTCGACGACCAGCCGCAGTTATTGATAAACGGGAATCCCAATGTCTCATCGTATGACCCGGTTAACGGTAAAGAACTTTGGAGCCTTCCAGGGGTGTCAGGCGATGTGGCCCCGTCACTAGCTGTAAACAGTAAAATGGTTTTTGCAGCTACCGATTACTACAAAATTGTTGCGCTGAAACCGGGCAAAAACGGATCTGCAGTCTGGGAGGATAACACATTTACCCCTGATGTATCAAGCCCGGTTGCCAGTGACAATTACCTTTTTGTCCCTACCGGATACGGTGATGTAGCCTGCTATGACTCCGAAACCGGTGATACTCTCTGGACCCATTACTTTGAAGATCCGTTTTATGCTTCACCAGTCATTTGTGATAATAAAGTATGGTTTCTTGACCGAAGCGGAACGATGCACATTGTTGAGGCAAGCAATAAATTAAAAGTTGTATCAACCTCGCCTCTCGGAGAAAGTACGGATTGCACTCCGGCATTTTCGGAAAAGAATATATTTATCAGAGGTAGAACCAATCTTTATTGTATTGCTGCAAAATGATATATTGATATGCAGATACCATCAATAAAAATACAATTATTACTTTTTCTTACTGCCTGGGGGCCGGTTCAGGGCCAAACCGAAAACTGGCCTGTTTTCCGAGGGAAAAGCGACCTTTCGGGAAGCACCCGCAATGAATTTCCTGTATCGCCAAAGTTGTTATGGAGTGTTGCAACAGGTGCCAGAACAAAATCATCTCCGGTATTCAGCGATGGCAACATCTATTTCGGAAGCGACAAAGGAACGCTGTTTGCTGTAGGTGCTGACGGGAAGATCAAGTGGAAGTTTGAAACAGGGAGCTCTCTTGAAGCCCCTCCCCTCGTATTTGGTGATAAGGTTTATGCTGGTTCTTCTGACGGTGTGTTCCGTGCTGTTAATAAATTAACAGGAAAAATTGTATGGTCATATCCTACCGACAACCAGATCGTTGGATCTGCAAATGCCTGGATATCAGGAAAATATTCGGGAATTATCTTTGGCAGTTATGACTATTACCTCCACTGCGTTGATCCGGAATCAGGCAAACTGTTATGGAAGCTGGAAACACTGAATTATGTTAATGGCACTCCTTCAGTTTCAAATAATAAGATAATTTTCGGTGGATGTGATGGAATAATAAGGATTGCCGATCCCAGGACCGGAACTGAAAGAGACACCTTTGATATCGGTGTTTATATTGCCGCATCCCCCTCTGTGGTCAACGATAAAGCATTTATCGGCGATTATGATGGTACTTTCTATTGCGTCGATATATCTGCAGGAAAGGTTGCCTGGAAGATAGCTCCGGGCGAAACATCTGGTTCCATACTTGGCATTCCGGCTGCAGGCAGCAATTCCGTTGTAATAGGCAATGAAGATAAATACGTTTATTGTTATAATGCCACCGACGGCAGGCTGGTATGGAAATACAGAACCAATGGCCGCATAACAGGTTCGGCAGTGGTGACACCAACAAAAGTTCTGTTTGGGAGCATGGACGGCAATATTTATATGCTGGGACTGTTCAATGGGAAAAAAATCTGGAGTTTTAATACAGGTGCTACGATAAGCAGCTCGCCGGCAGTAAGTCAGGGCAGGTTTTATATCCTTACAGAGGATGGACGATTGCTTGCATTTGGTACTAAATAAAAAATGAAAATTGTATATCTCATAACAGGATCCGGAGGATCATTTTATTGTGCAAACTGCTACCGCGATATGCTCTATTTCAGGGCTATCCGGAAAGTACCAGGTACCACGGCAAAAGCTATTCCGCTCTATCTGCCGCCCGATAGTGAAACTAACAAAGAAAATGCATTTGACAATAATGTATTCTTTGGAGCGATCTCGTTGTATCTGAGGGAAAAAGTTAAAGCATTCAGGAACATGCCTGCCTTCCTTGAGAAATTCTTTGATTTGAAGCCATTCCTGAAGCTGGCAGCACACATGGCGGGGACCACACGTACCGAAGGACTTGAGGACCTGACACTTAATATGATAGAAGGCGATAATGCCTTCCGTAAAAATGAAATGGACAGGCTTGTAGATTATCTTAACAAAGAAGGGAAGCCTGATGTTATACACCTTTCCAACGCCCTGATACTGGGATTGGCACGTCAGCTGAAAAAGAGGATGAATGTTAAAATTGTCTGTTCCCTTCTGAACGAAGATGACTGGATTGATGATATGACTGAACCATACCAGTCCAGAGCATGGAGCATGATCGCCGCTGAATCAGTCTATGTCGACTCTTTTATTACTCCCAGCAAATATTCAAAGGATCTTTTCATCAGAAAAACCGGTTTACAAGGCGACAATATTTATGTCGTTCCTCTTGGTTTTGATGCCCCCGTTCATGAGAAATCCAAAGATCCGTTAAAACCCCCTGCAATAGGTTATTTCTGCAGGATCAGCGAACATAACGGATTTGACAAACTTGTTGATGCCTTCATTCAACTTAAAACAAAGGACCTGATTTCTGGCCTTACGCTGAATGTATGCGGAGGTTATACAAGTGACGATAAGCCTTTTATTTCCACCCAGATAAAGAAGATAAGGGAACACGGATTCCAGAAAAGTATAAGGATATATCCGGAGTTCAGCGGAGATAAGAAGGCGGAATTCTTTAATGATGTGGATGTAATCAGTGTGCCCGTCCGGAAATATGACGGATATGGACTGTATATACTTGAAGCCAACAGTGCAGGTATTCCGGTTGTCCAGCCTGCTACAGGTGCCTTTCCTGAAATAATAGAAATGACGGGAGGAGGAATAACCTATTCTCCGGATACAATAGATGAGCTTGCAGCAAGTTTATACAGGATGCTTACCGACAATGAATTAAGATACAGACTTGGAAAGACAGGCAGCATAAATGTGAGATCTCTGCTTGCACTGGATAACATGTCAGCCGGATTGTCTGTAGTTTATGATGAAGTAACAACCAGGAAATAAGATAATATGCTCATAATTAAGGGTATCACAAAATCATTCATCCAGAGAGGCGTGGTTCTGGATAAGCTGGATCTTACTGTAAAGGAAGGAGATTCAATATCAGTAACCGGGCCCTCGGGATCAGGAAAAACAACTCTGATGAATATTATCGGCTTACTCGATAAGCCTGATTCAGGTGAAGTTCTGTTCCTGGAAATATCAATCCTTGGTTTTAGCCCGGATGAATCAGCCCTTTACAGGAACAGGAATATAGGTTTCGTTTTCCAGGATCATCTGCTTCTCCCTCATCTCACCGTACACGAGAATATTATGCTGCCTCTGTTTGCGGGGAGGATTTCTGAAGATGAATATGAAGAAAAGAAAGAATATGCAGGTAAGCTGATGGAAAAAACCGGTATAATCAGTATATCCGGCAAGTATCCGTATCAGATATCGGGCGGTGAAGCCCAGCGGGTAACCCTGGTACGGGCTCTTATCAATAAGCCGTCTCTCCTTCTTGCCGATGAACCCACCGGATCGCTTGATGCAAAAAACGCCGGGCTTCTTGGTGAACTTCTCACCATGTTAAATGATGAAACAGGCACCGCGATGATTGTTGCTACTCATTCCGCTGAACTGGCCGCGAAAATGAAATTACACCTCCGCCTGGAGAATGGCAGGCTTGTCCCCTGATTTTATAAATCACCGGTATCATGAAATCACTGGCAGAAATCATCAGACGATCAATCCTGTTTTACAAAAGGGATGCAGTAAACCAGGTAGTCATTGTAGCCTTGCTGTCAGCAATTATAACCGGCTCACTTTTCACAGGGCATTCAGTGAGAGCCAGCCTGAGGAAAAATGCATCAGAAAAACTTGGAAATACCTCGATTCTGATCAGTACGGGACTCCGCTACTATAATGCTTCACTGTCAGAAAGGATTTCAGAACAAACCGGAGAAAAAGCCATCCCTCTTCTCGAAATTGACGGATATTGCCAGAATTTTTCAACAGGCGTAGCTGCTTTAAATACAAAAATATACGGAATCACCACAGATTTCTGGTCGTTCCAGGGGAATGACAGTGTCAATGTAGCTCCGGGAACAGCAGCAGTAAACTCAAGACTTGCGGATCATCTCGGTATAAATACAGGAGATGAAATAATCATAAAATTCCGGGATACAGATCCTATTCCGGCAAATGCACCTTTTGCGCCATCAAAAGAGCCTGATGCCTCAAAAGTGATGAAAGTAGGACTGGTGCTCACACCTGACCAGATGGGTAATTTTTCTCTCGGAATAAGCCAGCTTGTCCCGTTGAATGTTTTCTTAAACCTTTCTGATATTGAGGAAGGTCAGATAGCTGATACCAGAGCCAACAGGCTTCTTGTTCAGAACAGCACTGATCAGCCTTTATCTTCATTCAGAGAAGCCCTTACCAGGCACCTGATTCCCTCCGATATTGGTCTTACTGCAAGAAGATCTCTCAAAACAGGAGAATCGGAGCTTATCTCAGACAGGATCTTCATTGACAGTGCAACAGTTGCAGATATAAGATCAAGGATACCATCGGCAGAACCAGTAATAACATACCTCGGGAACAACATTCAGGTTGGCAGTAAAGCAACACCTTATTCTTTTATAACAGCATCCGGTTACCTGAACCTGCGGGGAAATGCCATTGCAATAAACAGATGGCTTGCTGATGATCTTGAAGCGAAGACAGGAGATACGCTGATATTGACATGGTATGATCCGGGTTACAGCAATATTCTGGAAGAAAGAAACAGTAGTTTTATAATCAGCGATATACTGGCAAACGACCATGAGTATTCTGATCCGTCACTTATGCCTGATTTCCCCGGTATATCAGGAAGCACCACCTGTTCGGGATGGGATGCCGGTGTACCGATACTTATGGAAAAGATAAGGGATAAGGATGAAGAGTACTGGAACAGGTATAAAGGAACACCTAAGGCTTTCATAAGCTATGAGACCGGCAAAAAACTATGGGGTAACAATTTTGGTCCTGCTACAGCACTCAGATTCCCCGATACAGAAGATCCTGATGAAATATTTACAAAGCTCTCAGGATCACTCGATCCTCTGAAGACAGGATTCGCTATTTCTGATTTAAGAAGGAAAAGCACCAATGCTGCCATGGAAGGAGTTGATTTCAGCACACTGTTTCTCAGCCTCGCAATTTTTATAATTGTATCATGCATGATCCTGCTGTCGCTGGCAGTCTCAATGTTCTTCGATTCGAGAACAAGCCAGGTCAGAACATATTTCGCTCTGGGATTCAGGAACAGACAGATCAGTAACCTGCTGTTATCGGAGACTTTGATCATCTCTGCATCAGGAGCAATAGTTGGAGTTTTTCTTGGATATATCTTTAATATATTTATCATTAAGGCACTGAATTCAGTATGGAGAGGAGCCGTTCAGACAAATACACTCTCTCCGGATTTCAGTTTCATACCTGTGCTTACCGGTTTTTTTGCAACAATTATCATTGCATCCCTGCTCCTTCTGGTCAAATCAGGAAAATTTCTGAAAAGTCTCAGCATAAAGGAAACCGGTGAGATGAAAGGCCATTCTCCGGGGCACAACCTTCTTGTTTTTCTTCTGTTCTTCTTTGCCGCAATTATCCTGTTATTCATTTCAATTGCAGAAATCGGAGAAGCGACAGTACTTTCCTTTATTGCCGGAGCACTAATATTCTGCACTCTTGTCTCCGGGCTCAGATACTATTATATTAAACAGAGCAGAAAAAAAGAGAGCTATAAATCAGGGAGACGTAATCTTGCAAAAAAGTTCTATTCTTTTAATCCCGCACATGCAATAACACCGGTCATCTTCATAGCTGCAGGTATATTTGCGGTTATAATAACAGGCGCCAACAGGAAGGTCATAAGCGAAAAGATGCTTTTGCCTTCAGGAGGCACGGGAGGTTATTTGTTGTGGGCAGAGTCTGCTGTTCCTGTCAGGGAAAATATGACCAGTGTTGAAGGACGGAAAGAATTCGGGCTGGATGAGGCTGAGCTGAAAGACCTAATGTTTGTCCAGGCAAAGAGACTGCCGGGAGATGATGCCAGCTGCCTGAATCTGAACCATGTGACCGCTCCTTCTGTTCTTGGCATCGATCCTGAATCATTCATCGCAAGAGGTTCGTTTTCTTTTGCATCACGGTTAAAAGGATCGGGGAATATAAATCCATGGAGTTTTCTTGACAGTAAGCCAGCTGTTAATACTTTTTATGGAATCGCAGATCAGACGGTTCTCGAGTGGGGTCTTAAAATGAAAACCGGTGATACGCTGGTTTACAGGGCAGAAAACGGAGAGCTGCTGAATATTGTGATCTGTGCAGGTCTGAAATCCTCTGTTTTCCAGGGATATCTTATAATTGGCAGGAGTAATTTCGAAAAGTATTTCCCTTCGGTTTCCGGCAGTTCAGTATTCCTTGCAGACGGGAATCCTGAATTATCCGGTCATTACAGGGAGATCCTGAGCGAGAGACTTTCGGGGTATGGCTTATCAGCTGTTCCTGCCTCTGAAAAGCTGGCTTCATTCTTCGTGGTAACAAATACTTACCTCGATGTATTCATGATCCTGGGAATATTGGGCATGGTACTCGGAGTCGCAGGACTGGGATTCATCCTTGTCCGGAATTTCAATCAGCGGAAAAGGGAATTTGCCCTTATGATGGCAACAGGCTATACGACCGGGATGATCAGGAAGCGGATACTTAAGGACCAGTCCCTGATACTTATATGGGGAGTGCTGACCGGTACAATATCGGGACTGACAGCCACTCTTCAATCCTTAAAGAGCGGATCAGAGATGCCCTGGAACATTATTACCCTGATGATAGTATTGATAATAGCTGCAGGAATTTCAGCTATCTTTTTATCAATCAGAACTGTGCGAAGCACTTCGCTGGTTGGTCAGCTTAGAAGGGAATAAAACTACTTCTTCCCCACTGCATACAAATAATTTTGTGTTCTGAAGTATATCATGTTGTCAGTGATGGCAGGAGCCGTCATGCAGATATCATTCATAGGTATCTCTGCGATCAGATCAAAAGCATCTCCATCCCGGATAATAAAGACAGTACCCTCCTCATCGACAATATATATTCTCCCGTCAGATGCCACAGGTGAAGCTATGAAACTTTTAGCCTGACCGATCTTTGCATTATAGATCTCCCTGCCTGTGAGAGGATCAAGGCAGTTGATGGTTCCGTTCCAGTTCACGTTATAAAGACGGTTATGGTACAGCAACATTGTATGTATGTATGAACCACCACGGGGAAGACTCCAGAGCACACCCTCGTTTGAAGTTTCTCCCTCGCTGAGGGTAATATCTCCCGAAGCACTTGATCTTACGGCAATAACAGGAGAATATTTGCCATGCGCGCTGTTGAAGTAAATAATATCGTCTCCGATAACCGGAGTTGGTATCTGAATATCCCCTCCTCCTGACATCCGCCATATTTCTTCGCCTGTTTTGAAATCATAACTTCCGCGGTGGTTATAGCCGTTCACAACAACATAAGGCTTTCCATTATATTTATAAATGTTCGGTGTGCACCATCCCGGGATTTCGTCCCTCTCCTTTTTCCAGAGCTCCCTGCCTGTTTTAACATCATAGGCAGCAACAAATGAATTTTCAAGGACATCGCACTGGATTATAACAGTTCCGTCATAAATGATCGGGGAGCTTGCAAATTCCCATTCTGCATTTTTCATTACTGTCCATATTGACTTAAGCACGCCGAAATTCTTCTGCCACTTAAGATTTCCTTCAAAGTCATAACAATAGAGTCCCTCTGATCCGAAAAACGCCACAACATGTTCACCGTCAACTGCTACAGTTGTGTTCGCATGTGTTGATTTGGGATGACGCTTTATCTTTGGAACACCTGTGCAGGCTGTCTTTTCCCAGAGCATCTTGCCTGTGTTTTTATCAAAGCAGAAGATCTTCCATTCATGAACTGACGAATCTTCCACGGGGCGGACATCTCCGTAAAGTCCCGGCTTGAATCCGGCTTTATCACCTTCACTTACAGCAGTGGTAATGAACAGCTTATTTCCCCATATGGCAGGGCTTGAGATACCCATCCCGGGTATCTTTGCTTTCCATTTTATATTGGAATTATCCTCAAAGCTGAATGTCAGCGGCAGATTTGCATTATCGAGTACTCCTGATGCAAAATAGCCGCGATAGCCGGACCATTGCCGTTCAGGGGATATCTGGCTGCATGCAGAATTGTATAGAAAAACAGAGCATATTATGAGCAGCATACTGATTCTTGTCTTCATGGCAGAAAGTATAAATTATAAAAATAACATATTGTTTACAACTTTAAGGTGTAGCAGAATGATAAAATATTTTCATCAGAAAGGTCAGGGAAATAATCCCGCTGGAAAATATATTCGACCTCAAATGAATGATGAGCTGTAATATCCAGTTCAATTCCTGCACCGCTCCTTTTTTTGTCAATAACCCGGTCAGAATTCTTGAATAAAGGACAGAATACTTCTCCGAATATATATGGATCTACAGGCAATGTGGTAAAATTGTAGAGAGCTTTCAGGCGGAATCGCCCGTGTGAAGCAGGCAATTTGTCATTCTCATCCTCAATGTACGTTTTATAGCGTTGCTGGAACATTGCACGTCCCGAGAATTTAAACTTACCCAGAGGAAGAGTTCCCTTTACATCGACAAACCATTTATGTCTAATGTGGTATGCATCATCATTCTCGATATTTTCAGTTATCCTGTACGATGCTGCCGCCGCAAGGTAATTGTTGAATTTATAGGATATTTCTGTTTCAAGGAAGGCCTGCTCAAGTCTGGATGCCTTATCAAATGTCCGGAAGCAGGTTATAAGATCAGCCTCGAGATTATTGATAATCTCAAATTCGGCAGAAGCACCGTACCAGATCCCGAAATCCTTATCCTGTGAAAAAGCACAGATAGCCAGCAATGAAAAGCCAAGGAGAAGAGATCCCCTCTTAGTCATCGTCATCATCATCGTTTTTGTCCTTGCCATTGATCTCTGCTGATCCGCTTTCCAGGTCTTTCACATAATAATAGATAGTAAGTTCACATGTATCTCTGAGGAAATCAATCCTGCCTGTTTCCACTCTGTTTATTTTGCTTATTCCTGTCCTTTCGCGCAGATCAGCGAGCAGCTCGGCATTCTTCTCGGGTTTTATCAGGTTGATCTTTTCGTAGATGATTGATTTTGATGACTCATGCTTAAGAAGCCACAGTTTCTCAAGTCCGAAAGTAATAAACACTATCACTATGTTGGTAAACAGAAGGTCAGCGAGGCTTGTATCTGTACTGGTGAGGGCATTTATTACTGAGACCCCTATAACCAGGAAAAGATAGGTCATCTCCTTTATCGGTATTGCATTTGTGCGGTAACGTATTATCCCGAAAATCGCAAACAGTCCAAGTGCAAAACCAATCTGAAGCTTAACGCTCTCAAGCAGGAAACATAACAGGAAAACCACCGTTGATATGAGAATATAAGTAAAGAGATAATCCTTCCGTTTTGTGGTGGAATAATACAACCATCTGATAAGGATCACTATTACTCCTGTATTGAGGATAAACCTGAAGAGCAGTTCAAGAGAATTCGGCACATCTATAAGTTGTATTCCTGCAATTCTGACATTATCAGGCAAAAACAAGTCTATTATATTCATTTTCTAATTTATTAATCATTAATAGTTTTGGTTTCAGTACATTCTTCCTCAGGCGGTCATTCAGAACTGCATTTCCGATGCAATATTTGCTGAAGCCTGTAGGATAGACAGAATTGGTCTTCAGGATTTCCGCTATTCCTGACCGGTCAGTAAACTGATCCTTTTTTACCTCTATCACTGCTATTGAAGGTAATCCGGCTTTTCTGCGATCAGGATCAGAATATAAAATGTCATGATCAAGTGTGATACGTTCTTTAAGCTCTGTTCCTACAAGTGTTATTCTCTTAAAGATATTGGTAAGAACAGGCTTAAGCGTAAGAAATGTGAGTGGTAAATGTTTATTTATGAATTCACATGCAACAGGATCGCATGTGCCGTCAGAAGCAAGGTTGTTTTCAATGCGCCATTTCAGAGTCCGGTTTTTATTGGTCTTCTTTTTAACTTCAAGGAAGGTGGTGCCGGTAGTTTCATATTTCCTGTACCGGACCTTGTTTCTTGAAAGTTTTCCTGTAATATGCTGGTTGAAGAACAGGTAATCAGCGGTGTCGAGGTAAGTTGTATAATAAGAAAACAATCTATTCCCGTTAATATCCAGAATCCTGTAATCTCCGTTCATCCTCGTGAGCAGATCAGGTATCCTGTTTACATGTATAACATATTTAGTATCGGTCCTGTTCATGAACCTGACATTATCCATTTCTTCCAGGCTGATCTGCGAAAATGAAGATAGCGTTTCTAATATAAGCGCTGTCTGAATCATCTAGAAAGTGGTGTATTGATAAACCTTCCTGGTTTTTGGTTTCTTATTGGGTTCATAGACGATCTTCTCTACTCTCAGTCCGTTTTCAATCTTATATTCTGAATATTCTATAAGTTTTCCGGACGGATCATACTCCTCTTCTTTTATTTTGTTGTCATCAGCGTCGTACTCATACTTGAAATGCTTGTTGATCTTACCCTGCTTGTAGGTTATATCTTCAAGTATGTTCCCGCGCTCATCATAATATGTTTCAGATTCCTTGTACTGTTTCCTGACAAGCTGGTCGTACTTTTCTTCCAGCACAATCAGGCTTTTTACCTTCGGCTTCGAGTCGGAATTCTTCTGTCCTGCTCCTGACAAACAGAAAGAGGTGAACATAAGGATCAATAAAACCGGTTTTAGCTTTTTCATGATATTCATTTTTTAATTCATATTTCCTGATGTCCTGAGAATATATACAATTTAAAGTTAATTTACCCTGCCAATTTTTTCTACGCTAACGAATAATAAACGGATCAATTACTTTTTCGTGAGACTTTTCCGTTGTTTATCCAAAGGGTTATCCTTCCCATCCTGTCGTAAGGAGGATAGACATGCATTCCACCTGTTATCATATCCATAAGCCCGTCATTGTTGAAATCTCCCAGTTCGAGTGTCAGCAGGTGGGTAGGATTACTGGCCAGACCATGTGTTACAAACTGCATATTCCCGGTATTTTCCATCCATATAAAGCTCTGCGCTTCAGGATCCTCCCACGTGTTAAAACAGCTTACTGCAAAGAGATCAATATCCCCGTCATTATCAATATCATTCGGCCGTGCATTATATGCACCGATAAAGTTGCATATCTGGTGGAATTCAAAATTAAGATCCCCCTTGTTTTCAAGCCATTCAACTCCGTGCCATGGTCTTCCCTGCGGAGGGATGTAGTCAAATGCATCGCCGTTAGTATAGAGAATATCATCATCTCCATCCATGTCAGGATCAGCAATATAAATGTTGCTTGATCCAAAATCCTGATTGTCAGAACCGAACAGAAGCTTTGGCTGGAAGTTACCATTTCCGTCATTTACCCAGCAATATATCTCTTCCCATTCCTGGCTTACCAGCGAAATTATATCCAGGTCATTATCTCTGTCAATATCAATGATTATAACATTTATAGGTCCGGATAGATTCTGAAGGATATGGTTTTCAAACTTCCATCCGCCAAGATTTTCTATCCATCTGGTCTCTCCGTCATCATATCCAAACTGTGCCACAGCAAGATCATTATCCCCATCATTATCCAGGTCTCCCGCTCTTACATCAGACACCCTGGCGATCTTTTCAACAATGATTCTCTTATTAAATTTATTGTTTCCTGCATTTTCAAGGATGATAACAGAGCCTATTTTATCATTATTGGGGAAAATCATGCCAAGCGAAGCCACCATGATATCTTTATCGCCGTCTTTATCGAAATCATATACCTCAGTATGTGCAGGAGCCAGAATATCTACTGCCAGGACCGTTTCCGAATATATACCGGCAGGGTACTGCCTGATCCAGTTGACACTGTTACTTCTGCAGTCGCAAACAATTATATCAAGCAATCCGTCATTGTCAAGGTCATCAGGCAATATATGAGAAATGAACGGAGGTTCCACAAATTCCTGTCCGACAGGCACCGGATCAAAGAGCCTGACCTGGTCTCCTGAGCTAATTTTACATTTCGTCAGGTTGTCTTCGCTTGTATTTTTTTTCAGTGCTCTTTGTATGACCTCCCCCGGGGACATTCCGCTTCGTTTTGCCTGATAATTGAGCAGCAGAAGCGGTATCCCGATTAAAAGAATAATGATAACCGCAGTCAGGGAGATGTTGACCACCCTCCTCTTATTATCTCTGCGACTCCTGACCTCGTTTGACATAAACTTAAATATGTTTAATTAAAGACTTCCGGCAAAACTAATCAAAATGTACCTTTAGTCACTGTTTGTTTAAAAAAGTTTCTTTATCATTGAGCGATTTTTTCTGATCCTTTAATTGCATGAAAGGTTATAAAGGGAAAGCGATAAATATATCGATCATACTTTGTCTCGTTCTGATACCTGGTCTGGTATGCCAGTTCTTCAGCAAGGAACCAACAGGAAGAAAAATCCATATAACAAGCTTTCGCTATGGAAAGGAACCATCAGTCATAAGGTGCAATCGCGGAGATACTTTATGCCTGACTTTTTCATCAGACGATACCGGGCATTCATTTTTCCTGGAGGAGTTTGACATGGATGTTAAAGTAAGCCCGGCAACAGATAATGTTGCAGTTTTCAGCACCGATGATCCGACAGCCAGACCGATTTTCACAAAAGAGGTTACCCTGATTGCCAGGCGTCCGGGAATGTTGAATTACTTTGTGGCAAAAAGCAACTACAGGTGTCATGTCTGGTGCGGCCCTATGCATGCATTTGAACAGGGCAAGCTGATCATTCTTCCAAACACTTTACTGATCTCATCGCTTGGAGGTCTTATTGGAATACTGATTGTCTGGCTCATTATGGCACTGAGAAAAGATCCGGAAGAAAACTCTTCAGAAAGAACAACACCCAAAACCAGGGATGTGCTGACACGGCCTTTTGCGAAAAACCTTCTGAAGTCGAGGTGGCCGCAGATGATAGTCATGCTATTTGCAATGGTGATGATATATATTGTAATACTGACATCTGTATTTGGCACCAAAATGTCGGGCAGGAATCTTGGTGTGCTTCTGATGTGGGCGGTGTGGCTGTTTTTGCTCGTTGCGGTAATGACTCCGTTTTTCGGACGGATATGGTGCACAATCTGTCCCCTTCCGTTTTTTGGCGACCTTCTGCAACGCAGGTCGTTTTTCAATCCGAATAAAGGCCGGACAAAAAATTATAATAACAAGTTCTACGGAATATCCCTGAAATGGCCAGGTTTCCTGAGCAATAACTGGTTACGACTTATTGTCTTCATGGTCCTGGCTACATTTTCAACCACACTGGTTGCTACTCCGAAGATATCAGGAATCACAGTACTGATGCTTTTACTTGTACCAACTTTTATGTCATTGATCTGGGGTTTGAGAGCATTCTGCCGGTATGTTTGTCCTGTAAGCGTGTTTGTCGCTCCTTTCTCCAGGATGAGTTTCTTTGCTCTCAGAAATAAAGATCAGAAAACCTGTGATCAATGCAAACAGAACTTCTGCGAAAATGGAAATGTCAACGGATGGGCATGTCCATATGGCATCAATGTGGGTACTCTGAACGAAAATTCCGATTGCGGATTGTGTCTTGAATGTATAAGGACATGCTCATATAACAATATTACAATTTACCGGAGGCCATTTGCATCAGAAACCGGGACCAGAAATATAGGGGAAGCATGGATGACAATCGCAATATTTACGGTAGCTATAGTATACAGTATCGTTTACCTTGGACACTGGCCGGAGATCCGGGATTATGTAAACATCCTGGATAAGAAAAACTGGGATCTTTTTGGCATATATTCGATAGTTTTATGGGGACTGGTTCTGGTAATCATCCCATTATTGATCTGTTTGCTTTCATATTGCGGATCTCTGTTATCGGGAAAAGCAATCGGCACGAGGAAAGTTTTTCTCGGTTATGCAGGATCGCTTCTGCCGCTTGGGATTATGATATGGGTGGCATTTGTTATTCCCATGTTCTTTGTGAATACAACTTTTATCCTGCAGTCGGTTTCTGATCCTTTCGGGTGGGGATGGGATTTCTTTGGAACAGCGAACATACCGTGGCACCAGTTCCTGCCCGGAATTATACCATGGTTGCAGGCGTTAATGGTATTAACAGGATATTATCTGAGCCTCAGAAACATTTTGAGGACCTGGGATCATGAAGAGACAAATCGCAGGAAACTTTTCAGGCTCTCCGTTCCCATTGGGCTTTTTATTACAGCAGTTGCTTATCTGATGCTTATATTCTTTACCAATTGATGGCATCCTTCAGCATTGATTCAGTCCAAGATCAGGAATAGTCTTATATGAAGGATCGAGCGAACGCAGGATGACAAGGGCTGCTCCAAGGGCCGTAGCGTTGGATACCTCAGAGGTAAAGACATTTTTCATGGAATAAGCTTCGGATATAAGCTTTGTAAAAAACTGGTTACCTGAAAATCCTCCCGTGATATAAATATTCTCAATGTCATCATCTGATGGTATTATAAGATCTATAGCTTCCACAGTGAGTTCCGCCAGTTCAACCATCAGTTGATGATAACCCTCTGCATAAGATTTAAAAGCAAAGAAATCAAGCTTTTCCTTCACTTCTCTTGAGTAAGGCTTGTTAGCGAAGAAAAATCTGTTTTCTCCGCACCTCTTCCTGCATATTTCCAGAAGCCTGTTATCAGGTTTTATGTTTTTGTAATAATCTGAAGATGTGTTGAAATGGGCACTTAACCTGTTTACGGCAACCTCGTGCAGATGACCCAGAAATAATCTAGATGATTTTACGGGCTGCCTGGTTATGCTCATATAGCAGAGACAATCACGGTCGAGCTGTTCCGTAGTAAGGATTTCTGCATTGAAAGGATTCATATTAATGCACCAGGTTCCGGTGGATATAAGCAGGAACTTTCCGCTGTTTACAGCGAAATAGGGCGCCAGTGATGAAGAGCTGTCATGTATGCCAATACCTGCTTTGATATTCATTCCTTCAATAACTACATCATTAAGAGTACTTATATCTGCAGGATCAGGAAGACTGAGTCCCTCCCCTGCTGCCCAGTGATGATAGGTCATATTGTCAAAGTCCCACAGAGCGGTATGACATCCTATGGAAGTATGTTCAGAATATATCCTGCCAGTCAGGAGGTATGAAAGATATTGAGGAAAATGAAGAATATGCCTTACTTTTGAAAACAGATCCGGCTTTATATGTTTAAGCCAAAGCGCCTGCATGCCTGAATTGAGCATCCCAAGTGCAGGCGATGCAGTCCTCCTGCAGAACTCATCCTGCCCCCCGTACTTTTTATAAATTCTTTCAGGGATCCTGTCATCCATGGGCTTGAGATAATTATAGACAGGGGTCACTCTTTTTCCCTCACCATCAAGATATGCCAGTGTAGCACCATATGTGGCGAAGTTTATTGCAGAGAGATCATATTTATCTGATCTGACCAGGCTTGTCACTGATTCATGTATCCAGCTTTCAATATGTTCAATATCGTCACATGGGAAACCATCATCATCTGTTGTTTCAGAGAATTTTTCTTCAATCTCCGAAACCAGCTTAAGATCATGATTGAAGAGAATTACCTTCTTATTTGTTTTCCCGACATCAAATATTGCAATGACCTTTTCTTTCATCTTTTACCAAGTACCTCTCTTTCGTATTTGATTATTTCATCAATATAATCCTGACCAACGGGAACTTTATTCTTCATGCAATAGTAGTCCCACACAGCTCCGAAAGGCTTTGATTTCATAAGTTCCATGAGTGAAAGCCTTTCAAAATTCTTTCCCTGTTCTTCATATTTAAGAAGTGTCTGAAAAGGCTCGAGCAGGGCATACATGAATGCCATTTGTGCAGCACGCGTACCTATAACGTAAGCACCTATCCTGTTCAGGCTGGCATCAAAGAAATCGAGACCGATGTTAACCCTCCCAAGGGCTTTTGCACGAACAATTTCCTGGGCTATAAGGAGAAGTTCGTCATTAAAGGTAAGGACATGATCGCTGTCCCAGCGGACACCCCTTGTAAGGTGAAGAAGCAATTCATCAATATAGAGAAGGATTGAAGATATCTTATCTCCTACCTGTTCAGTGGGATGAAAATGACCATTATCAAGAGTTATCATTGTGTTGTTACTGACTGCATAACCCAGGTAGAAATCATGTGATCCTACTACCATTGATTCTGATCCTATACCGAAGAGCTTGCTTTCAATTGAATCCTTCAGATATTTCTTCGGATATTTTACTGAGAATATTTCGTCGAGAGATTTCTTAAGCAGCTTCCGCAGTGTATATCTGTCAACCGGAGCATCTTTTGATCCGTCGGGTATCCATATATTGTGTACAGCCGGCATACCCAGCTGTTTACCCATTTCAGCTGCTATCCTGCGGCAGCGTTTTGTATGTTCAATCCAGAATTTCCTGATTTTTGGATTCTTGCTGGAAAGTGTAAATCCGTCATCGGCAAGGGGGTGCGAGAAGCATGTACAGTTGAAGTCAAGACCTATCTTCCTTTTCTTCGCCCAGTTGATCCAGCCCTGAAAATGTTTCACCTCGATCTGGTCGCGATCCACCCGCTTTCCTCCGAACTCGCCGTATATGGCATGAAGATTCAGTCTTTGTTTACCAGGAAGTAGAGACATCACCTTGTCAAGGTCGTCCCTCATCTGGATAATTGTCTTCGCTTTCCCGGGGAAATTCCCGGTAGCCTGTATTCCGCCTCCACCAAGCTCAGCGCCCTCCTTTTCAAATCCACCAACATCATCAGTCTGCCAGCAGTGCAGGCTTATAACGATGTTATCCAATTCCTTAAGGACCTTGCCCGTATCTATTCCCATCTCTGCATATTGTTGTTTGGCAAGCTGATATGCTTTTTCAATTACTTCTTTTTTCATGATGTCTATATTTTGAATTTTTTATTCCATATAAAATACCTGTTCAAGCGGAATGCTGACAGGTGAATTATCAGGATTTGTTTCCATGATGTCAGCCATGTATTTCCACCATTTCTTAACTATTTCCGTTGAACCAAGATCCTGTGAAGAGCTTTCACCTGACTGTTCCTGGTATGCAAAAAGTGTATTTGTCTCATCATCGAGAAAGATAGAATAATTCCCGATGCCTTCATTCTTTAATAACTTAACCAGTTCAGGCCAAATCTCGCTGTGTCTTTTCCGGTATTCCTCCTTAAAGCCGGGATAGAGCTTCATTTTAAAGCCAAATCTCTTAACCATATTCTTCAGATTAACTCAATTTTACTATGAATGTAGAGAGTATTAGAACAGCTATGCCGGCTATCAGAACCACAATAGTCTTTGTCCTGACACCCTTCCACTCCTTTAATATGATACCCCATATATTGCTGATTGCAATGTTGAGCGCCATCAGGATGCTCCACCCGAAAACAGCCATACCGGCAGGCAGCTTGCTTGAACCCATTCCGAAGAAATGGAACTGGAGAAACCATAATAAGCCTGCCAGGAATGTAAAGAAAAGGTTGTTTATCAGCAGGCTTCCCGAAACAGTAAAGTAATCTTTGTACGTCTTATTCTTTATATTCAGAAATCCGCAATAGAACAGGTTAGTGATAAAACCTCCCAGAAGAATGAATATCAGTGAAGGATTTTTCTGAAAAAGAGGATTTGCTCCATGAGCCAGTGCTATTTCCTCAATAGGTTTGCCGGCTTCAAAGCCAAAATTAAAGCATGCGCTCATGATGCCTGCGAAAATCGCTATCAGGATACCCTTCTTCAATGCAAATTCCTTCACTGCAGCTCTTTTCTCCTCCTCGGTCATCTCTTTGCTTTTCAGCGATCCTGCATAACCAATGATAATTATTCCGGCCACGGTTATGGCAACACCGATTACAGTAAGAATCCCTCCTGTGGTTGAAAATAAATTCTGCCCGGCAATGACCGGTGGCAATAGCGTTCCAAAGGCAGCACAAAGACCCAACGCAATACTCTGACCCAGGGCTACTCCCAGGTAACGTAAACTCAGTCCGAAGGTCAGCCCTCCAAATCCCCATAAAACACCAAAAAATGCTGCCATAAGTTTGGCTGATTGCGGAGCTTCATTTATTATAGGTATAAGTTCGCCCTTCGGAATAAAAATGAGTGCAAAGAGCCATGGAATGATAAGCCATGCAAAAACGCCCTGGCTTAGCCAGTATGACTCCCATGCCCACGACCTGACTTTTTTGAAAGGAACATAGAAACTTGCGGCTCCTATGCTGCCTGCTGCAATTAAAAGTATTCCCGTAATCGGATCCATATAATTTTATTTAATTTGAATTGCAATTTAAAAACTTTATAGTAAGAAATAACCGCATAATCTGTTTTTTTATTCGCACATTTTTAATAATCTTGACTTGTTGTACAAATACCTTAACTAATATGAAAACATTTAATTTATCCTTGCTGCTCCTGATAATTTCTGCAGGTATTTTTGCCCAGGATCTGACCGTAAAAGATCTTACGGTTGAACATAAAAAGAATCCTGTTGGCATTGATGTCCGGAAGCCAAGATTCTCCTGGAAAATTTCGTGTAGCGGGACCAGCATTTTACAAACTGCCTATTCAATCAGAATAGCTGAGGATCAGAAATTCTCTTCCGGAAAAATGATCTGGCAGTCAGGGCAGATTATGACAGACGGATCTGTTCTCCAGGAATACAATGGTCCGGCTTTGAAATCCGGTCAGAGATACTACTGGCAGGTTAAGGTATGGGATAACAGAGGAAAAGAATCAAAATGGAGTGAAACAGCTTACTGGGAAACCGGATTGTTCTCTCCTTCCGACTGGAAAGCCAAATGGATTGAAATGGAAGGTGATACCAACCGTTATTCCCCGTCTCCTCATTTCAGGAAGGAATTCTCAGTCGCCAGGACAGTCTCAAAAGCTGTAATATATGTAACCTCACATGGATTTTATGAGCTTCACCTGAATGGGAAAAAGGTTGGAGATCAGGTGCTTACGCCGGGATGGACTTCTTATGGAAAACGACTTCAGTACCAGGTGTACGATGTTACGGGCCAGCTTGTAAAAGGGAACAATGCTATAGGTGCAGTACTTGGCGACGGATGGTATCGCGGCACACTTGCCTGGGGAAATAACTGGGCAATATACGGCAGGCAGCTGGGTCTCCTTATGGAGATGAAGATAACCTTTACTGACGGAAGTGAATATATGGTTTTAACAGATGAATCATGGAAATGCCATAATGATGGTGCTATAAGGATGAACGATCTTTACAACGGGGAAATTTATGATGCAAATAAAAAGCTTACAGGATGGAACCTGCCCGGATATGATGAAAAAAGCTGGTCAGAAGTAAAGGTCGGTAAGTATAATACTCCCCTGATCGCTTCGGAAAGCGTTCCTGTAAGGAAAATTGAGGAAATAAAACCTGTCAGGATATTTAAAACCCCGAAAGGAAGCCTTATCGCAGATATGGGCCAGAACATGGTAGGATGGATACGGCTTAAGGTCTCAGGGCCAAAAGGCACAGTTGTAAGGATAAGGCATGCAGAAGTGCTTGATAAATATGGGGAGTTCTATACTGAAAACCTCAGGGCGGCCAAATGTGAACTCCGGTACACTCTTACCGGAACCGGAGAAGAGATATACGAACCACGTTTTACTTTCATGGGCTTCAGGTTCATTGAGGTTACTGGATTCCCGGGTACACTGGCTGCCGACAACATAACAGGAATAGTGGTCCATTCGGATATGGAGCCAACTGGTTCTTATGAATGTTCCAATCCGCTGTTAAACCAGCTTCAGCATAATATAAAGTGGGGACAGAAAGGAAATTTCGTTGATGTGCCTACAGATTGTCCTCAGCGAGATGAACGTCTTGGGTGGACCGGCGATGCACAGGCTTTCAGCCGCACTGCAGCTTTTAATTTCAATGTTGCTCAGTTCTTTACAAAGTGGCTTAAGGATGTTGCCCTGGATCAGAAACCTGGAGGAGAAGTACCGGATGTGATCCCTGATGTTCTTAACAGGCAGAATGCAAAAACAGCCCAGCCTTCAGCAGGCTGGGGAGATGTTGCAGTCATAGTTCCATGGACCATGTACACAGTATATGGTGACAGGAAACTTCTTGAAACCCAGTATCCTTCTATGAAAGCATGGGTCGAATATATAAGAAAGCAGGCAGGCGACAGTTATATATGGAAAGGAGGAAGCAAATACGGCGATTGGCTTTTTTACCATCCGCCTGTCAATAATCACTCTGAGCCGGACGGGCATACGGATCATGATTTTATAGCAACAGCCTTCTTTGCTTATTCAACAAACTTGCTGGCGAAGGCAGCCAAAGAACTTGAAAAGACAGATGATGAAAAATATTATTCTGAGCTTTTCGAAAAAATTAAATCTGTATTTATTAACGAATATGTAACGCCGGCCGGCCGCGTAGGGACTAACTCCCAGACCTCATATGTACTTGCGCTTATGTTTGATCTGCTTCCTGAAAACTTAAGGGAGAAGTCTGCACAATTTCTTGTCGATGATATCAAAAGCAGAAGAAACCATCTTTCAACAGGATTTCTCGGGACGCCGTTCCTTTGTCATGTACTGACTCAGACAGGCAATACGGACGTGGCCTATGATCTGCTTCTCCAGGAGACATACCCTTCATGGCTTTACCCGGTGAAGATGGGTGCCACCACAATCTGGGAACGCTGGGACGGTCAAAAGACAGACAGCACTTTCCAGGATCCGGGGATGAATTCATTCAACCATTATGCTTACGGAGCCATCGGCGACTGGATGTACCGGGTGTCAGCAGGTATTGAGGCTTTTGAACCGGGATACAAAAAAATCCTGATCCAGCCCCATTTTACAAAAAAACTCAATTTCTCCAGAGCATCATTTGAAAGTCCTTACGGCTCCATTGCCTCAGGCTGGGAAAGGAAAGACGGAAAGATAATGGTCAGAGTAACAATACCTGCAAATACGAGTGCATTAATTGTTCTTCCATCAGATGATCCTTCAAAAATTCTGGAAAGCGGAACATCTGTTACCGTGAATAAAAAATTTAAGTCGGTAAGCAAGAAGAATAACAAGACTGAACTGGAAGCAGGATCTGGTGAGTATGTTTTTGAGATCTCTGAATAGATGGACTTTATTAAGGATCATTATGGTGAGTTTGCAGCACTGCTCACTGCCTTTTTCTGGACAATAACAGCGCTGGCATTTGAATCGGCCAGCCGTAAGGTAGGATCTCTTGCAGTAAATCTGCTCAGGCTGGTAATAGGATTTGTTTTCCTGAGCATATTTGCACTGATCTACAGGGGAATGATCTTACCTGTTGATGCAACCATGGAAAACTGGAAATGGCTGATATTGTCAGGACTCGTTGGTTTTGTCTTTGGTGACCTGTTCCTTTTCAAGTCATATACAATAATAGGCTCCCGGTTTGCAATGCTGATCATGACACTGGTCCCTCCCATTACGGCATTTTTCGGATGGCTGATAATGGGAGAACACCTTAAACCATTGCATTACCTGGGGATGACACTGACATTTTCGGGAATCGCACTTGCTATCTTCAGCCGTAGCAGCAACGGAGAAAAGCTATCATTAAAACTTGCCCCTTTGGGAATTCTGTATGCATTCGGAGGAGCAGTCGGTCAGGCTCTTGGGCTGGTCCTTAGCAAGAAGGGCCTGAATAATTATGATCCTTTTGCGGCCTCTCAGATAAGGATCATTGCTGGTATAACAGGGTTTGCCATACTGGTGACAGCCATGCGAAGATGGCAAAGCATCAGGAGCGCAATAATGAACGTGGCTGGTATGAAATCATTATCGCTCGGTGCTTTTTTCGGACCTTTCCTCGGCGTATCATTCTCATTGGTTTCGGTAAAATTCACCGAAGCGGGGATCGCTTCCACAATAATGGCACTGGTCCCTATTTTTATCATAGCTCCTGCTGTTGTCCTGTATAAGGAAAAAGTAACTCTCGCGGAGATCATCGGCGCTGTCGTGAGTGTGGGAGGAGTCGCATTGTTCTTTATGTAAAGGCAAAACTATGAGTCCTGAAGAGCTGAAAGAGAGGATACCTGAACGTGAATTGAAGATCTCGGCTTCACGAAGCAGAGGCCCTGGAGGACAGAATATCAATAAGGTAAATACGAAGGTGGAGATAAGATTCAATGTGGCGGGATCACCAAACCTGTCTGACGGGGAAAAAGAAAAGATCCTGCTTAAGCTGAAGAACAGGATCAATACTGACGGAGAGCTGATAATAATTGCGCAATCTGAGCGAACTCAGCTGATGAACAGGAAGAAAGCTGCAGAGAAATTTTTTAAGCTTCTGGCAGATGCTCTTACTGAAAAGCCAAAACGCAAACCAACAGCAGCAACATCAGCTTCCAGGGCTA
>CAYWEQ010000013.1:0-31569 GCA_964457185.1 uncultured Rikenellaceae bacterium | reverse complement strand
CTGGCAGGATCTGCCTTGATATCATCTGCCCAGCCAACAGCTGTAAAAGCAAAAAAAGCCGGTGATCAAAAGATCCAGCTTTTTAACGGGAAGGACCTCAACAACTGGACATTCCATCTTAAGGATGCTTCAGTTGATCCGGCTACCGTTTTCACTGTCCGGGATGGAGTTATCCATGTAAAAGGAGATCCGTTCGGGTATATGCGGACTAAAGATTCATACTCAGATTATATCCTGCATGTTGAATACCGCTGGCCGGTTGAGCCTACAAACAGCGGGATCTTCATCCATGCCCAGCAACCTGACACCATCTGGCTGAAATGCATTGAATGCCAGCTGGCTGCCGGAAATGCGGGAGATTTTATCTGCGTGGGAGGTGTCGATATGAATGAACGGACAGACAAATCAAAACGAGTGATAAAGAAAATGGCAGCCTCCTCAGAAAAACCTGCAGGCGGATGGAATATTGTTGAGATAGCCTGTAAGACCAACACCATTGAGGTGTTTGTCAACGGTTTACAACAGAATAAAGGGACAGGACTTACCGTCAATAAGGGTCACATATGCCTGCAAAGCGAAGGTAAAGACATAGAATTCAGAAATGTGTTCCTGACAAAACTTAAGAAATAAGTTTGCAATTCGGTGCATGAATAACCTCATAAGAAAAAAGGTAGCTTTTCATACTCTCGGCTGCAAGCTGAATTTTACAGAGACATCAACAATATCAAGGTTATTTTCTGAAGAGCTATTCGAGAAGGTTCCTGCCAGTCAGAAAGCAGACGTGTATGTGATAAATACTTGCTCTGTAACTGATGCCGCCGATAAAAAATGCCGCCAGGCAATAAAGAGGTTCATCCATCAGTCACCTGACGCCTTTATTGCGGTTGTCGGCTGCTATGCCCAGCTCAAACCGCAGGAGATATCATCAATCCCGGGTGTGGACCTTGTCCTTGGAGTCAATGAAAAATTTGATATAGCAGACTATATTGCCCGGATTGAAAAAAGAGAGAAGCCCGAGATCCATTCGTGTGAGTTGTCAGATTCCGACAGATTTAATCCTTCATGGTCTGCAGGCGACAGAACCCGCTCATTTCTGAAAATCCAGGATGGCTGTGATTACAACTGTTCATACTGCACGGTTCCGCTGGCAAGAGGCCGCAGTAAAAATGCCGATATAGCATCACTCCTCAGTGAGGCCAGAGCCATTGCTCAAAAAGGCATAAAGGAAATTGTTCTTACCGGAGTGAATATCGGCGACTTCGGAAAATCTACTGATGAATCGCTTACAGAGCTGATTAAAGAACTGGTCAGAATACCGGGTGTCGAAAGATATCGTATCTCATCCATCGAACCGAACCTTCTTACAAACGAGCTGATTGAACTTGCCTGCAGGAATGAAAGAATACTTCCGCATTTTCATATCCCGCTTCAAAGCGGAAGCAACAGGATACTTGGTCTTATGAGAAGAAGATACACAGGAGAACTATTTGCTGAAAGGGTGGAAATGATCAGAAAGTCAATGCCCCTTGCCGGTATAGGGGCGGATGTAATAGCAGGATTCCCCGGAGAAACAGAAGCTGATTTTGAGGAAACATATGCCTTTATTGAAAAACTTCCCCTGTCATATCTGCATGTATTCACTTTCTCGGCAAGACCTGGAACAATAGCATGGGACCTTCATGGAAAGGTTGATCACCATGAAAAAGAAAGAAGAAGCAAAAAGCTGATCTCACTGTCTGAATCAAAACATTCAGGATTTATGAACCAGAATACGGGTCATACTGCAGATGTGCTTTTTGAAAAAACACGCAGCAGCGGAATGATCACAGGCTTTACAGGGAATTATATCAGGGCTGAACATCCATGGCAGGCCAAACTTGCAGGACAAATAAGGAAAGTAACAATGATAGGAATATCCCCGTCAGGGAAAATGAGTGTTGAATTAATTGACTGACAAATGGTTAACTATAAGAGTATTTGCGATGATATTGCAGAAGCTGTTGTTGAAACAGGTAAATTCATAAAGGAAGAATCGTCAGGATTTGATATCGGTATGACAGAAAGCAAAGGATTAAACGATTTTGTCAGTTATGTCGATAAAGGTTCGGAAAGAATGCTTGTTGAGAAGCTTGGAACAATTCTTCCTGAAGCCGGTTTCATTACAGAAGAAGGCATTTCGGTAAAAAAAGGGTTGAAGTATTGCTGGGTAATTGATCCCCTCGACGGTACAACAAACTTCCTGCATGGTCTGCATCCTTATTCCATTAGCGTCGCCCTTATGGAAGCTGATGAGATAGTTGCCGGTGTGGTATATGAAGCAGGCGGAAATGAGATTTTTACTGCATTGAAAAACAGAGGCGCCTGGCTTAACGGCCAGCCGGTACATGTATCGGCCGCTCCTTCCCTCTCAGACAGCTTAATTGCTACTGGTTTTCCTTATAGTGATTTCAGCCGTCTTGGAAATTTCATGGACAGCCTGACACATTTCTGCAAAACAACACATGGGATCAGAAGACTGGGATCTGCTTCCATCGACCTTGCTTATGTCGCATGCGGAAGATTTGAAGCATTCTATGAATACGGGCTTCATCCCTGGGATGTCGCTGCAGGCATTCTTCTGGTAAGGGAAGCCGGAGGACGCGTCAGCGATTTTTCAGGCAATGAAGAAAATGTTTCCGGAGATGAGATAGTTGCTGCCAATAATCTCGTTTTTCCTGAATTTCTGGAAAATGTGAGTAAATTTATGCTCGGCTAAACCTCATTCCGGAATGGGAGTAATAGGATTTTATATTTTTTATGGCATAAACTGGATAATAACACTTCTTCCGCTCAGGATCCTTTATATCTTCTCAGATATGCTCTTTCCGGTTATGTATTATTTCCCCGGATACCGCCGCAAGGTAGTGGCAACAAACCTGAAGAATTCATTCCCTGAGAAAAGCGAAAAAGAACGTATTGCTATTGCAAAGAAATACTACCACCACCTGTGTGATCTCATTTTCGAGACACTCAAACTCGTTCATATTGGGAAGAAACAACAGATGGAACGTATGCGCCTTACCAACCCGGAACTTCTTGAAAGATACTATGAGGAAGGCCGGGACGTTGTGGTTGTCCTGGGACATTACGGAAACTGGGAATGGCTTAACATACTTCCGCTTTACACCAGATTAAGGAATGTACCGATCTATAAACCTCTGCAAAACAAGCATTTTGATCGTTTTATGCTTAATCTGAGGCTGACCAACGATTGTGATCCAACCGCCATGTCGCTTGTGATACGGGAGTTCATTAAGAATCGAAAAATAAACAGAAGGGCACTCTATGGGTTTATGACTGATCAGACACCTCCGATGGGAGAAATAAAATACTGGACCAATTTTCTGAACCAGGATACTCCGGTTTACCTGGGTGCAGAAAAAATTGCTATCAAGTATGATCTGGCAATAGTATTTTTAAATATACAAAAAATAAAAAGAGGATATTACACATTCACGGCAGAGACACTTTTCGAACATGCGACTGGATTGCCTGAAGACCTGATTACTGAAACACATGTGAAACGTCTTGAGGAAATAATCCGCGACAAGCCTGAATACTGGCTCTGGAGCCACCGCAGGTGGAAACATAAACGGGAAAATCCGGATGGTTAAAACAGCAGTTGTCATATTAAACTGGAATGGTATCGGGTACCTCAAAATGTTCATCGATAAGGTAATCAGATATTCCGTGAACGATGAGACGGTTTTATATGTCGCTGATAACGGCTCGAATGACGGTTCTATCGACTGGATTTCAGCCAGCCATACGGACGTAAATATTATCAGATTTGCTGAAAATCATGGATTTGCAGAAGGATATAATCTTGCTCTCAGCCAGGTTGATGCTCATTATTATGTCCTGCTTAATTCCGACATTGAAGTAACAGAAGGATGGCTTCAGCCGATGATAGATTACCTGGACAATAATCAGGATGTTGCATCTTGCCAGCCTAAGATTATGTCATATCATAACAGGGACCACTTTGAATATGCAGGTGCGGCCGGAGGATTTATTGATAAGTATGGTTACCCTTTATGCAGGGGAAGGATCCTTACCTGTGTTGAAAAAGATACCGGGCAGTATGATACGATTGCCGATATTTTCTGGTCAACCGGGGCATGTATGGCAGTACGTGCCTCAGCCTGGAAACAGTGCGGAGGATTTGATCCTGACTTCTTTGCCCATATGGAGGAGATAGATCTTTGCTGGCGTTTTCAAAGATCAGGATACAGGGTGTCATGCATCCCTCAGTCAGTGGTATATCATGTCGGGGGAGGCACACTTCCGTATAACTCGCCTTTCAAGACATACCTGAACTTCCGTAACAGCCTCTGTCTTTTATATAAAAATCTTCCGGACAGCAACCTTAAAAAGACCCTTTTTGTCAGGAGAATACTCGATGGGATTGCTGCACTGTTTTTCCTGCTAAAGGGACAATTAAGAAGCGTCAGCTCTGTATGGAAAGCCCACATGGATTTTTACAGGAAACTGGATCGTCTCAGGGGAAAAAGGAAGATTGTCAGGGACCTCAGCAAAAATGAACAGGCAGGAATGATATTGAACAAGAGCATCGTTTTTGAGTTTTATATAAAAAGACACAAAACATTCGGGCAACTGAAGACGAAATTCTTATTTTCATGAAAACCTATCAACTCCTTATATTCCTGTCAATAATACTCACCGTTTATTTTTTTGGAAATGCCTATATCTTTTTCAAAGGATATAATATTATACCCCCTGTCAGGGAGAAAAGGATACTTTATACTATTATATTTATTGTAATCGCTGTTACTTTCATAGTAGCCAAGATCCTTGAATCAAGACACTCTTCAGTTCTCACTGATATACTGAATATAGTCGGAGGATTCTGGATGGCTTTTCTGCTGTATGGATTTATCTTCCTGATTATTTCAGATATAGCAGCACTCATTTTAAGGATATCCGGCATGCTCAACAGCAATAATATAATTCATTACAGGAAGTGGGCATTCCTGATAACTTCCGGAATATCAGTTCTCCTCATCCTGGGAGGTTTTATCAATGCTGTCATACCTGTGGTCAGAAAATATAATATAACTATTGATAAAGAGGCGGGCGGGGTTAACGATCTGAAAATAGCAGCCGTATCAGATATTCATCTTGGAAGCATCATCCGTAAAAGAAGCATAAAGATATTATCAGGGATGCTTGAAGAGATCCGTCCTGATGTCGTATTTCTGCTGGGAGATATTGTTGACGGGGAGCTTGGACCTGTACTCAGGGGTGATCTGCTTAAGTACTTTACTATTCCCCATACGGTAGACGGCCTTTTTGCCATAACGGGCAACCATGAATTCATAGGCGGAGCAGACCGGACCATTCCCTATATTGAAGGTAAAGGGATACGGGTTCTGAAAGATGAAATGGTAATCCTTCCGGGAGGCATACAGGTGATAGGAAGGCTCGACAGGGATTCCAGGAGGTTTTACGGGAAAAACCGTTTGCCGCTTGCTGACCTGATGAAAGATACAGATAAATCCAAACCCATTATTGTGCTTGATCACCAGCCTTTAAATCTTGAGGAAGCAGAAATCAACGGAGTGGATCTCCAGATGTCGGGACACACTCACAACGGCCAGTTCTGGCCTCTGAATTACATTACCCGCAGGATGTATGAATTAAGCTATGGATATCTGAGGAAAGGCAGTACCCATTTTATTGTTTCATCTGGTTTTGGACTGTGGGGACCACGGGTAAGATCGGGAAGCAGATCAGAAATAGTCCTTGTAAATGTTAAATTCAGTTCAGCCCGGCTATCGTCTGAATAATTATTAGAGCATGTCATAGATCTGCTCCAGGGCCATTCCCCTTGATCCCTTTATAAGGATATGATGTCCTTTCACAGGTTTGCTTTTCAGGAATTCCTTAAGCCTTCCCACATCACGGAATGTTTTGAACCGGAAACCGGCTGATACTTTGCTGAAAATGGGACCAGTCAGGTATACGTTTTTTAAATTATTGTCGCTCAGGACTTTATGGATCCTGGTATGTTCCTCCTCACTCTTGTCGCCCAGCTCAAGCATATCTCCGAGAATGCAGAGTTTGTTTTCTGCGCTGATCCTGGAGAATGATTCTATTGCCAGCTGCATGCTCCATGGATTGGCATTGTAGGAATCACATACAAGTGTATTGTTTTTGGTTACCAGGATCTGTGATCTGTTATTGCCGGGGACATAATTTCCGATTGCATCAGCAATGTCATTCATTTCAACTCCGAAGAATAATCCTGTCGCAACTGCCGCCCTGATATTCTCAAGATTGAAAATCCCGAACAGCTTAGTATTGACCCTGTAATCCTTATGGAGATATCTTATATTAAGAGAAAGGTTCAGATCGGAGGGCACCGGGCTGATTGTGAGTTCAATACCTGTAGGGTCTGAAAAAGGCACAGCTCGGTTCACCAGCCTGAATATTTTTTCGGCAAGTATATGGTCTTTGTCATTGTACAGAGCAATGCCGTTTACTTTTCTCAGGTATTCATATAGCTCCGTTTTGGTTTTCAGTACTCCTTCCAGTGATCCGAACCCTTCAATGTGTGCTGTCCCCACATTTGTAACAATCCCGTAGTCAGGTTTAGCTATCGAGCAAAGTGTGCGGATTTCACCGACATGGCTGGCTCCCATTTCAATTATCATCATTTCTGTCCCTTCCGGTGCTGACAGTATTGTCAGCGGCACACCTATCTGGTTATTCAGGTTTCCCCTTGTAGAATGGACCCTGAATTTTTTTGAGAGTATTGCAGCAGCAAGTTCTTTGGTTGTTGTTTTTCCGTTTGTTCCGGTTATTGCAAGAACGGAAGCATCCATTTCTTTCCTGTGGTGGGATGCGAGTTCCTGAAGTTCTATAAGACAATCGTCAACAAGGATCGTTTTTTCGGTTTCAAAAACTTCATCATCAATAACAGCCCATGAGGCTCCTTTTTCAAGTGCATCAGCAGCATATTTGTTGCCGTTATATTTTTCACCCCACAGTGCAAAGAAGATCTGGTTCTTCCCTATTGTACGGGAATCGGTTGATACACCGGATGATTCCCGGAAAAGATGATATAGCTGTTCCGTTTTCATATTTTCAAAAAAATGCCTCATTATGCTACCATAATGAGGCTATTTAAAGGAGCAATTTATTTTAAAATCCAGACGGGCTCCCGACCCTGATCATCGCGCATCTGAATCCGATATCATCGCGTGATTCTTCCTGGTCGAGGTATCTTCTTGTTGAAGGATTGAGCCAGTAGGCTCTGTCTTTCCATGATCCGCCCTTATATACTCTTGCATTATCGTTGATAAGAGTTATAAAATCGGATTGTCCCTCACCTGCTCCCATATCCTGGGCATACATCCTCAAAGATCCTGTCCTGCCATCATCCGTTGTCCAGTTATCTCCTGGCACTATTGCCGACTGAAGGTCTCCATCCCTGAAATTTCTGTAATCGCCTTTCTGATAGTTATACCTGGTTGCAACATCGGCATCTCTGACGGTATCAACATACAGCCTGCCAAGGTTGTTCTTGGTGACAACATTACCGTTGGCGTCACGGCGGAGGTCAGTGTAAACGTTACCCCTGAAAGGATTGAATCCGTCAACATCCTCTGGAGTGAGAGGCCTGTAAACATCCTGAACCCATTCATTTACATTACCTGACATGCAATAGAGACCATAGTCATTAGGCCAGTATGATTTAACTTCGCTGGTAATACTCGCATTATCGTTAAGGCTACCTGCCACACCCATCATGTCTCCCCTTCCACGCACAAAGTTAGCCATCATTTCACCCTGATTCCTGGGGACTGCATTTCTTACATTGTGTCCGTCCCACGGAAATATTCTTCTCTCATAAATCCTTTCCTCAAAAGTATTTCCCCTTAGAGCATATGCTGCAAATTCCCATTCGGCTTCTGTTGGCAGCCTGTAGCTTGGAAGAAGCAAGCCATCCTCAAAATTGGTTCTGCGCTCGGTTTGATTGGGATTCAGGCTTTCCCTCAGCTGGTTGACAACACCTTCATACTGACCGGCCAGGTATGCTTCAGTATTGAAGTTATCCTGGTTTTTCTGCTCGGGATTGGGATTTAATTCTCCCTCGTCAATAAGAAGCTGTTCATTAACCCTGTCGCTTCTCCACAGACAATAGTCGTTTGCCTTCAGCCAGTTAACACCAACAACCGGATAATTATTGTATGCCGGGTGACGGAAATAATACTGTACATAGGGATCATTGAAACCCATGGGACTTCTCCATACGAGAGTATCGGGAAGCGATCTCCTGTAGACTTCCGGGTAATCAACATATACACGTCTGAGCCAGAACAGATATTCGCGGTAATCGACATTCTTTATCTCTGTTTCATCCATATAGAAGGATGATACAGTAACAGTCCTTGGCTTATTATTCCAGTCATACAATACGTCCTGCTGTACCTGGCCCATTGTAAAGCGACCGCCTTCAATAAGAACCAGGCCTGGCCCTGTTTGTTGTTCTGCTTCAAGAGTAACCTCAAATCCGCCATTATCCGGGTTATTATACTCCCATCCTGTAGCAGATGATACATTAGGGTCGCCTCGGTCTCCCTTGAACAAACTGCAGGATGCCATTAAAAGTGAGGTAAGAAGTACAACAGCTAAGATTTTGAATTTATACATAACTCCTTAAGTTTTATCGCTTTTATGAAATTCAAATATAATAATTTTTATACAAAATTCTTTTTCAAACATCAAATATAACTACAATTTGGGAAAATTTATTGTTTTGACGGTTTTTCTTTTATCAACATTATTTAAACGT
Source organism: uncultured Rikenellaceae bacterium (assembly GCA_964457185.1). Classification (GTDB taxonomy): domain Bacteria; phylum Bacteroidota; class Bacteroidia; order Bacteroidales; family VadinHA17; genus LD21. The sequence continues at coordinate 22,709 of CAYWEQ010000013.1, read as the reverse complement.
AAAGCTATACCTGTGTGATGCATAAGCGAGAAAGGAAGAAGGTTTTGCCCTGATGACAGATTGAAGCGATAATTGTAAAAGAGGTTAACGCTGCCTGCATTGACTGAGAATCCTGCCTGGATATCTATGTTCTTTTCATTATCGGCAAACATTAATGAACTGATTGACAGATAATTGATTTCAAGAATTGCACCGGCTCCCGCTGCGAAATATTCCTTTTGCATTTCGAATATCACCATTGGACGTATTTTGAGCCTTTCTCCCCTTCCAGGATCAATATCTCCGGAAAGAAGCATAAACAACCTCCGTTTAAGGTTGCCTTCTGCCATATCACTTACTGACAGATCCGGTTCAGCCAGGTGATTTACAGCAAGCCCTCCGAAAATTTTTCCCTTATAAAACATGAATCCGGTCCCAAGGTCAAAAATTGTACGATTCTCCTCCGTGAGTGTCTCCCCTGCCGGAAAAATGACACCCCCCAGCGGGTCAATCTGATCGGGCAGAACAGCTCCGTTAAAACCGTATCCCCTGTGGTAAAAAGATGCCGATAGCCCTGTACTGAAATAGAGATCTTTCCCTGCCCTGAAGAAATATGCATACGACAATCCTCCTTTCAGATCATTAACAATCCCTCCGAGATAATCATTTGAAATGAACAGACCGGCCCCGCCGTGAAGTGAAGGAAAATAACCATCATATGAAAAAAAGGCAGAGTGAAGGTTATATGTGTTTCCCGGATAAAAATTCATGTACGACAGCCTGATATACCCGTCTCCTTCACTTCCTGTGACTGCAGGATTACCGATCATGGACATCTGATAACCCGGCCCGTAGCCGGCCTCCTGTCCGAAAGCTCTCACCGGGATGACCAGGAGTATTATAATTAAAAACCGGTAATATCTTGACATCAATAACATTTCTGCAATATCAACGTAATGATAACGTTATTATTTCAACCTGAAACCCGATACAAAAAAACAAAATTAGTTAACAAACATAAAGCACATTTCTATCTTTGTCCGTTAATAATGAACAGGATATTCTTTATTATACCAGCTTTCATCCTGAGTGTGCAATGCCACCTTATTGCACAGCCGGTCAAAGACAGCTACGCTTCATCCTCAGTCCTCTCTTCAGGAACATGGTTCAAAATGGCCCTGCTGAAGGATGGTGTGTACAGAATAGATTATTCAAAACTTAAACAGCTTGGGATAGCTGAACCTTCAAACATCAGGATCTACGGCAGTAATTTCGGCCAGTTATCATTTTATAATGATGACCCGAAACCTGATGACCTCTCAGAAATTGCATTATCGTTTGAGACAGGATCCGACGGAATATTCAATGAAGGCGATTACATCCTGTTTTACGGACAGGCAACCGGCAGATGGAAATATAATACCGCATCAGGCGATTTCGATTATGTAAGACATATTTATTCTGATACGGCTTTTTATTTCGTCACGTCAGGAAGCACACCCGGAAGAAGAATTTTAAATTCCGCTGAACCTTCCGGATCCCCTGATTATTTCTCTTCAGGATCAGATGCCCTGTTCATCCATGAAGTTGATAACGAAAACCTTATCAAGTCGGGCAGGGAGTGGTATCAGCCGGTATCATCGCTTGCCGGCACCACAATAAGCCCGCGATTCACTGACCTTGTTGCCGGTGAAAAAATAAGGGTAAGGATCAGGGTACTTGCCAGAGCACCTGTGTCAACAATTTTCAGGTTCTATGAAGGAAGCACTCTCCATAAAAATATCCAGGTGCAGGCAGTAAATTTATCTGCCTACACGGGAACTTATGCACAGATCGCTGACTCCTCCGGCACAATAACTCCCCTGTCATCATCACCTGATTTTGAAATCAGGTTCTTTAATAACGGTGAAATATCAGCTAAAGGGTGGCTTGATTTTATAGAGCTACAGGCCAGGAAAAAGAATATATATAATGGTCAGACCACTTTTTTAACTGATTCCAGGTCAGTAACTCCGGGGAGGATAACCGAATTTGCAATCAACAGTCCGGCCGGAAATCTTTTTATATGGGATATAACCGATCCTGTTAATCCATACAGAATAAGCTATTTAAAGAATGGCGGCAACTTAATATTCAAAGCTTCAACAGATACCCTTAAATCATATGTCCTGTTTACGGCAGCTGACTATATGACACCTGTCATCAGGCCTTTCCCTTTGTCAAACCAGAATCTTCATGGATCAGATCCTGCAGATATGATAATACTGACTCATCCATTATTCAGAAAATATGCAGAAGAGCTTGCTGAACTTCATCTTTCCGGCAGCGGTCTGATTTCTCGGGTGGTCACTCCTGAAGAAATATACAATGAGTTTTCGGGCGGGGTGCCTGATATTGCCGCCATAAGAAATTTTTTAAGGATGAAGTATCTGAAGCAATCCGGAACCCTCCATCCGCTTAAATATCTACTGCTTTTTGGCGATGGTTCCTATGAGAACAAAACATTTCCGCCTGAGAATCATAATTTCATTCCCACTTACCAGTCACAGGTTTCTCATATAGTTGTATCGTCATTCACCTCAGATGATTTCTATGGTCTTCTTGAAGATGGTGAAGGAGAAGCAACTGGTACAGAAGATATAGGAATCGGCCGTTTACCCGCTTCTGATACAGTTCAGGCCCGGATATTAGTCACGAAAATAAAGCGGTATCTGGATCCTTCAAACCAGGGGAACTGGAAAAACATCATCTGCATCACCGCCGATGATGAAGACGGGAATACCCATATGTCTGATGCGGAAGGCCTCTCAGCTGTTTTAAGAGACAGTGTTCAGTCATTCAATGTCGATAAGATCTATCTCGATGCGTTTAAACAGGTCACATCAGTTAACGGACAGTCATATCCCGATGTAGTTAGAGCGATAAACAACCGTATAAATTCAGGATGCCTTATTTTCAATTACGTCGGACACGGAAGCGAGAATGGTCTTGCACACGAGAGAGTGGTGAAAACCGAGGATATAAACTCATGGAAGAACGGGGCAAAGCTTCCGCTCTTTATCACTGCTACCTGCGAATTCAGCAGGTTCGATGATGTGGAAAAAGATATCGTTACAGGGGATTGGATCGGAAAAACTTCAGCGGGCGAAATGGTGCTTCTGAATGAGAACGGAGGAGGAATAGCATTAATGTCTACCACCCGCGTTGTTTATTCAGCACCAAATTATTTCCTCAACAAGAACATATACAATTATGCTTTTGACCGTGATTCTTCAGGTAATGTCCTGCGCCTGGGCGATATAATCCGGCTGGCAAAGAACAGCTCCGGAAGCGGTGCAAACAAAAGGAATTTTTCCCTGCTTGGTGATCCTGCTGTAATACTGGCATATCCATGGCACGGATGTGTTGTTACAGATTCTATAAACCATATTAGTGTCACCGCCGGCACTGACAGCCTGAAGGCATTGTCGCAAGTGACAATATCCGGACATATTGAAGACGCTTTCGGTTCATCCCTTGAAGATTTTAACGGCATCGTCTCTCCCGTGGTATACGACAAGGTATCAAGCATAAGGACACTGGCAAATGATGGCGGACAAACGATGAAGTTTGATCTGCGGAACAATATTCTTTTCAGCGGCAAGACTACAGCAACCAGCGGAAAATTCAGATTTACCTTCATAGTACCGAGAGATATCGACTATTCGTATGGCACGGGGAAGATCAGCTATTATGCTAACGATTCATCAAGGGACATGAACGGCAACTACTCGGAAATCATTGTTGGAGGATTCGCTATAACAACTGTGATTGATACTGTCGGGCCCGATATCACCCTGTTCATAAACGATACTCTTTTCAGGAACGGCGGAATTACGGATAATAATCCTCGGCTGCTGGCAATAATAGAAGATAAGGGGGGTATCAATACAACCGGCTCAGGAATAGGACACGATCTGACAGCATACCTCGATGACGACAAAAACAAATCGTTCGTACTGAACAATTACTTTGAAAACGAGTTTGATAACTATATGAAGGGTAAAATCGTATATGATCTTTCCGACCTGACTGAAGGCAGCCATTCGCTTACTTTAAAAGCATGGGATAATTACAACAATTCTTCAGAAAAATCAATATTGTTTATTGTTGAAACTGACGGGAAATTCGTCCTGAAAAACCTGCTTAACTATCCAAACCCGGTAGTAAACGAAACAAGGATAAGCGCTGAGCATAACAGGCCTGATGAGGTTCTTGAAGTGACCATCAGTATTTTTGACATGAAGGGGAGTATTATCAGAATCCTAAAGGCTTCAGGATACTCAACCGGGTATCAGCTTGCTCCTGTTGAATGGGATGGAAGGAGCGAATCGGGTCAGAGAGTCGGACGAGGCATCTATCCATATCGTGTTTCGGTAAACACAGGTAGCGGAGAATCGGCCCTGGCATCAGGACGTATGATCATTTTATAACACTACACAATAAGACAGGTAAAAAAATGTTTTATATTTGCACATTCATTACCAGGATGAAAAACAGAACAATATTAATTCTATTATTTTCAATAACCTTTCCGGTCAGCCAGGTTCTTTATGGACAGGATACCGACGGAGAACTTAATCCCATACAGACCGTCGTACCGTTTCTTACAATTGCTCCTGATTCAAGAGCAGGCGCTATGGGAGATGCCGGTGTCGCTACATCGCCTGATATCTACAGCATGCACTGGAATCCTGCAAAATTTGCTTTTATAGATGGTAAAGGAGGTGTTGGTATCTCTTATTCTCCATGGCTCAGAAATCTTGTTCCGGATATCAATATAGCCTATCTGTCAGGATATTACAGGATTGACCAAAAGCAGGTTGTTAACGGCAGTCTTATCTATTCATCCCTCGGTAATGTTTCTTTCACTGACGATTTCGGCAACCTGATAAGAGACTATAAGCCTAATGAATGGTCATTTGACCTGGGTTATTCAAGGATTTTTACTGATAATTTTTCCGGAGGCGTTGCTTTCAGGCTGATATATTCAAATCTTACAGGAGGTATCCCTTCAGGAGAAACGGATACTAAACCGGGACTCTCAGTTGCTGCTGATATTTCGGCATACTATTTCAAAGAACTTGGCCTGTTCAATAAGGATGCCTTGCTTTCGTTTGGCGGGAATATATCAAACATAGGATCAAAGATGAGCTATTCCGAATCGCAGACATCTGATTTTATCCCGATTAATATGAGAGTTGGAACAGCCTTCAGTATTAATCTTGATCCTTATAATAAAATCACACTGACAGTTGATATAAACAAGCTCCTCGTTCCTACTCCTCCTTACTACAGCATAACAAATCCTGACAGCATTATTGCAGGTAAAGATCCGGATATTGCCGTTCCTGTTGCAATCTTCCAGTCTTTTTACGATGCCCCGGGCGGTTTCAAGGAGGAGCTTCATGAGCTGACATACTCATACGGAGCAGAATACTGGTATAATGATCAGTTTGCTATACGGACAGGATATTTCCATGAGAACGAGACCAAAGGCAACAGGAAATATTTTACAGCAGGAGCCGGATTCAGGCTGAGCGGATTTACGATTGACTTTTCCTATCTGATGCCTCTGGTACAGAACCATCCGCTTGCCCGTACACTCCGCTTCTCACTCTCATTTGATATCAGCGCTTTACGGAATGCAACCAAATCGCGCTCATGAATCCCAGAATAGGCCAGGGCATCGACATTCACCGGCTTGAAAAAGGTTTGAAATTATGGCTGGGAGGTATTCTGATCCCATCGGAAAAAGGTTGTATCGCCCATTCCGACGGCGATGTGCTTCTCCATGCAATATGTGATTCTCTCCTCGGTGCTGCAGGAATGCCCGATATAGGCATCCATTTCCCTGATTCTGACCCTGAATTTAAAAATATCCGGAGTACAATATTACTCGAACGTACATATAATATTATACGTAAAAAAGGATATAAAGTTTCAAATATCGACAGCACTGTCTGTCTTGAAAAGCCTAAAATCGCTCCCTTTGTACCGGAAATGAAATCAGTCATTTCACAAATACTTAAAATATTACCTGACAATATTTCAATCAAGGCTACAACTGCAGAAACGCTTGGTTTCGTCGGACGTGAAGAAGGAATAGTTGCTCTGGCTATAGCTCTCATAGAAGAATAATCCCCGGCGCTTCGCGCCACACCCTAAAGGGGAGCTATGGAGTCAATCGTCCGGTTAATTAACCCGTCATCAGCAACATATGGAACAGTCACATTCAGTTCCGGCGTTTTTTTCATTTCCCTCTCAAGAGTGAAAAGTGCTCCCTCATTTCTTGCCCAGCTCCTCCGGGCAATGCCGTTATTGACATCCCAGTGAAGCATCATCCTGAGTTTCTCCCCTGTCTCCATTGTGCCATCAAGCACCATGCCGAATCCACCGTTGATCACTTCACCCCATCCTACTCCGCCCCCGTTATGCAGGGATACCCATGTCGCTCCCCGGAATGAATCACCGATTACATTATGCACTGCCATGTCGGCAGTATATTTTGATCCGTCATAAATATCAGATGTCTCCCTGAACGGTGAATCGGTACCTGACACATCATGGTGATCTCTTCCTATAATTACCGGTGCTGAGATTTCCCTCTCTGCCACTGCCCTGTTGAAAGCATCAGCGATTGCTATCCTTCCTTCAGCATCAGCATAAAGTATCCTTGCCTGTGAACCAACCACCAGCCTGTTTTTACCTGCCTCTTTTATCCAGTGTATGTTGTCTGCCATCTGCTGTCGTATCTGTTCCGGTGAATCCTTCATGATATGCTCAAGCGTTTCAACGGCTATAGTGTCAGTAAGTTCAAGGTCGGCCGGGTCATTTGAACAACAGACCCACCTGAACGGTCCGAATCCGTAATCGAAACAAACCGGGCCCATAATATCCTGTACATAGGAAGGATACCTGAATTCTCCGTCAGGCCTGAGAATATCTGCTCCGGCCCTTGAAGCTTCAAGCAGGAACGCATTTCCGTAGTCGAAAAAATAAGTACCCCTCTCTGTATGCCTGTTTATGGCTTCAACCTGGCGTACCAGAGATCTCTTTACAAGCTCTTTGAATTTATCAGGATCCTCTGAGATCATTCTGTTCGCCTCATCAAAACCAATTCCTGCAGGATAATATCCGCCGGCCCACGGATTATGCAAAGATGTCTGGTCAGAGCCCAGGTCCACCATGATATCCTCATCTGCAAATTTTTCCCATACGTCCACAATATTCCCCTGGAATGCCAGTGAGACCACCTCCTGCTTCTCCCTCGCCGACCTGACCCTTACTAAAAGCTTATCCATATCAGTTATCACCTCATCCACCCATCCCTGGGAATAACGGGTATGGATCGCCCTGGGATTAACCTCGGCAATAACGGATATAGCACCTGCAATAGAAGCTGCTTTTGACTGGGCTCCCGACATTCCGCCCAAACCCGATGAAACATAAAGCTTCCCCAACAGATTTTTTCCGGCTTTACATACAAGCCTGCCGGCATTGAGAATAGTAATGGTCGTCCCGTGGACTATTCCCTGGGGCCCTATATACATATATGAACCTGCAGTCATCTGTCCATATTGGGACACACCAAGGGCATTGAACTTTTCCCAGTGATCCTGCGATGAATAATTAGGAATGACCATTCCGTTGGTAACCACCAGTCTCGGTGCATCACTGTGCGACGGAAATAGTCCCAGCGGATGGCCTGAATAAACCACAAGCGTCTGATTATCTGTCATTTCTGAAAGATACTTCATCGTAAGCCGGTACTGTGCCCAGTTCTGGAAAACAGCCCCGTTACCGCCGTAGGTTATCAGTTCATGAGGGTGCTGGGCAACAGAAAGATCGAGGTTATTTGATATCATCAGCATTATGGCAGCCGCCTTTTTCGACCTGAAAGGGAATTCATCAATATGGCGTGCCCTGATCTCATATTCAGGACGGTACCTGTACATGTATATCCTTCCGTACTGTATAAGTTCATCTGCAAATTCCCTTGCCAGTACGGGATGAAAATCCGAAGGAAAATATCTGAGGGCATTCTTCAGTGCCAGCTTTTTCTCCTCAGGGGTCAGTATATCTTTTCTGCGGGGTGCATGGTTAATATTCTGATCATATTCTTTAGGCGGAGGCAGACGTGAAGGTATGCCTTCGGAAACGAGTTTCTTGAATTCAGAGGAAGTCATTATTCAGAATAAATATTGAACTATAAAGTTAAGGAATTAAAACAAAAAGCCGGCTAGTATCATGCCGGCTCTCACTGTCAATATTCTTATTGACTATATTTTCCCCTCTTTGATTATTTCATCATCAACCAGTATGCGTCCGCAGTATTCACAGACAATGATCTTTTTTCTTGATTTAATATCCAGCTGTCTCTGAGGTGGTATCTGGTTAAAACAACCTCCGCAGGCATCTCTCTGAACCGGCACTACTGCAAGCCCGTTCCTTGCATTTGAGCGGATACGCTTATAAGCTGTAATCAATCTGTCCTCAATAATACTCTCAACTTTATCAAGTTTCTTATAAAGCCCCTCTTCCTCCTTCTGTGTATCTGCTATAATCTCATCAAGCTCCGATTTCTTGTTTTCAAGATCAGAAGTTCTTTCCGCAAGAGCAGATTCAGATTCAGCTATTACAAGTTTCTTCTCATCAATCTGGACATGGAACTCCTTTATCTTTTTATTGAACAGCTCTATTTCCAGTTTCTGGTATTCTATTTCCTTTGATAGAGAATCGAACTCTCTGTTGTTACGTACATTCTTCTGCTGTTCCTCATATTTTTTTATGAGAACTTCAGCGTCAGCAATCTCATTATTCTTTTTTGAAATTGACTTCTCGAGAGTAACAACCTCTTCCCGCAGATTATTGAGCCTGGTTTCAAGCCCGGCTATATCATCTTCCAGATCCTGTACCTCCAGTGGGAGTTCGCCCCTGAGGGTTTTAATTTTATCTATCTCTGAATCGACTAATTGCAGACTGTACAATGCCCTTAATCTTTCTTCTACAGAAATCTCGGTATCATGTGTTTTTGCTTTTTCCATTTTATAAATAGTTAACAGGATTCGTATTTATTTCTGAAAACCGGAGTGCAAATGTAGGGAATTTTTTGATAATTAAATCGTATAAAATTTCTACAGAGAATTTTTCGCTTTCATAATGGCCGATATCAATAACAATCATTTTATTCCCGGCTTCAAAAAAACTATGGTACCTTACATCGGCAGTAATGAATGCATCCGCTCCTGATGCTATTGCATCGTTGAGGAGCGCTCCGCCTGAACCTCCGCATAATGCCACTTTTGTGATCTTATTACCTGTAAGCTTTGAATATCTGATCCCCCTGGCAGAGAAAACAGACTCAATACTCCTCAGAAAATCCTTTTCCCCGGCCGGCTCAGGCATTTCGCCGACACAACCAAGCCCGACCTCAATATTTTCATTCTCCAGCGGATAAATGTCATAAGCAACCTCTTCATAGGGATGATTTTCGAGAAGGGCTTTTATAACCCTCTCCCTGATGTGAGAGAACATTACCGTCTCAAACCGGATCTCATTTTCAAAATGCATCTTACCCTTCTCCCCTACAAACGGATTGCTGCCTTCACCACCTCTGAAACTTCCTGTTCCCTGTGTTGTAAAACTGCATTGATCATAATTCCCGATAACTCCTGCACCTGCACTGAAGATTGCCTCCCTGACTTTATCAAGATGATTTTCAGGTATATACGTAACAAGCTTGGAAAGCCTGTTCTTAAGGGGCGATAGAGTCTTAACATTTTTCAGCATAAGCTTTTCAGCCATTTTCCTGCTTACTCCGTTACCTGCAACGTCAAGGTTTGTGTGGGCAGAATAGATTGCGACATCCTGTTTTAGAGCTTTCATCACCAGTCTTTCAGTAACGGTACGTCCGGATAACCTTTTGATCCCTGTAAAAATAAGCGGATGATGTGATATGATAACATCACATCCTGCATAGCCTGCCTCATCAAGCACCTCATCAGTAACATCAAGGCATATTAACGCTGAATTGACTTCCCTGTCGGGCGTGCCTACCTGCAATCCAGAGTTGTCATACCCTTCCTGGAATGACAACGGTATTGCAGTATCGAGAAATAAGCAAAGATCTTTTAGTTTCATATATTATCACGCAAATCAAGCAGAAGGCTTTTTATTTTCTGAAGCGATTCATTTATTTCGTATTTGTAGTCAGTCTCTTCCCATTTGCCGGAAAGTTTCTTTTTTGCACCCGGCAGGGTCATCCCCTCTTCCTTGAGAAGATGATAAATGATCCTCAGGTTTTTAATGTCGGCAGGAGTGAACATCCTGTTACCCTTTTTATTCTTCATGGGCTTCAGGATTTCAAATTCATTTTCCCAGAACCTGATTGTTGAGATCGGTACCCCCAGCATTTCAGCTGTTTCTCCTATGGAATAATAGAGCTTTTCGACCGTTTTTTCCTTGTATGGCATATCTTTATTTATAAGAAATTTCTCCGTCATCCGAAATCTTTATACAGGCATCAGGAAAATCAAGTGCAACAAGATCCCGGATTTTTCTTGTTACACGCTTTTCCGGGTCAATTCTGACACCTGTTCCGGGGATCTGATAAACAGGGATTATTTTCCCTGAAATAAATCTTCCCGAAGCCTCCACATTCAGCCTGACTACCGGAGCTATACCGTTCGGACCCTGAAGGTTGAACCTCCCGTAGGTGCAGAAATTACCAAGGCTGTATCCGATAAACCGATCCCTGTATACCTCAATAGCTCTTGTAACATGAGGCCCGTGGCCAAAAACCACATCAGCACCTGCATCAATCATCATGTGTGAGAATTTATGGACGTCTCCCCTGTTCTCTGTAAACATCATCTCATCTGCTCTGGGAACACGCTGAAAATCTGCTCCCTCGGCTCCGCCATGAAATGATACTATTACTATATCACAGGTATCTGCAAGAGATCTTACAATAGCTTCGGCCTCCGGTAATTCAATGATACTGACCGCACCCGCATTGGGAGCAAATGCACAAAATCCATAAACAATGCTGTCCTTACTGAAGACTGAATATGGATATTCCGTTAAGCCTGCATAGTGAATCCCCAGTGAATCAAGCAGTTCCATTGTGCGCTTTCTGGCTGGAGGTCCAAAGTCGCCAAAATGATTATTAGCAAGGCTGATTATATCAAATCCCGATACTGCAAGGGCAGAAGCATATCTCTCCGGCATCCTGAAAAGGTAACATTTTGTTGTGTCCCTGCATTTTTTTGCAGGTTCCCCGTTGTTCAGGAATGATCCTTCAAGATTTCCGAAAGTGATATCCGAGGACGCAAGCGTATCAGCCAGGTCCCCAAGCAGCAGGAGGGGATTGTCGTGAGGCGGAAGGTATTTTGGTGAGGGGAAGGAGGTCCCAAACATAATATCTCCGACACCTGTTATAATTATATCTCTCTTTGCCGGGACGGTATCATTTAATAATGCAGAACCTGAAACAGATTGACAAGCGAGGAGCAGTACGAATACTAAAAAAAAGGTGATGTTTATCTTCATAAAAAAGTTTAAGGAAGATCTAATCAAAAGACTGACCCGTTTTTGAAGCTATTTCAACCATCCTCTCATATTCTCCGGGAGTGAGATCATTGAAATAATAGTTTACCGGATCGACATTTGTACCGTTCAGTTTTATTTCATAATGCAGATGAGGTGCCAGCGACATCCCTGTATTGCCGACAAATCCTATCACGTCACCCCTTCTGACCTTTTGTCCTGCCCTCACATTGAACCTGTCGAGATGTGCATAAATTGATATATAGCCGAAACCATGGTTTATGATGATATGATTCCCAAGTCCGCGTTTTGATGAAATGACAGATGCAATGGTACCATCGCCGGTCGCATATATATCGGTTCCGGAAGGGGCGGTAAAATCCATCCCTGCATGGAACTTAATTATTTTATAGATCGGATGGATTCTCAATCCGAAGCCTGATGCTGTCCGTTTAAGATCCTTGTTAGAAATAGGCAGAATGGCAGGAATTGATCTCAGCATCTCTTCTTTTCTCATAGCCAGAGATATCAGGTCGTCAAATGATTTTGACTGAACATAGATCATTTTTCTTATCTGGTCAAGTCTCTTTGTCGTTTCAACAACAATGCTGGAATTATCATACCCCTCAAGTTCCATATACCTGTTTATCCCGCCCACACCCCCATCCCGTAAAGTTGCGGGTATCGGTTCGGCTTCAAATATTGTCCGGTACAGGTTATCGTCAGTTTCCTGCAGATGGCCGATCACCTTTTCAATGTTATCCATTTCTCTGTATATCAGGTCATACTGAAGAGTAAGCTGTTCTATCTCCCTTAACAGAGCTTTTTCTTTCGGGGAATCGAAAAATATGGCAAAGACGAGATAATAAACGAAGGCAATAAGAAGCGATCCCACCACATAAGCCAGACCCCTCAGAAGCATTGCCCCAAAGCCGAGCCGTATCCTGTCAAAACTGAGAGATTCGGCATTAAACTTATATTTTGAGTTTGGCATTATGCAGCAAAGATAAAAAATTCATAAAAAAGAAACCACCTCCTGTGCAGGAGAGATTTGTAAATCCGGAGGAAAAAACCTACAACTTAATGATTATCTGAATTTTGTGCTAGACGTGAGCAGCTGGATCATATCAAAATATTCTTCCCTGGTCAGATCGTTATTAAAATAATAGAGAGGATTCAAATGCTGCCCGTACTGATCGATCTGGTAATGGAGATGAGGTCCGGAAGAGGTTCCTGAACTGCCTGTAAGCCCGACAAGATCTCCGCGTTTAACATTCATCCCCTTTGAAACCCTTATACTGCTCAGATGCCCGTATATAGTCTGGTAACCATAGCCATGATCTATCCGGACATGATTCCCGAAACCTCCTGAATTCCATCCTGCTTCAATAACGGTCCCTGAACCTGTTGCAAATACCTCAGTCCCGTACGGTGTCTCGAAGTCCTGTCCGTGGTGCCACTGCGGATTCCCGTGAACCGGGTGTACTTCCCTGAATTTCAAGCCATCGCCCAGTCTTAATGCTACATCAACGGGACTTATCATGGGAAGGTATTCATACATTCTCTCCCATTCGGATCTTTTTTCTTCAATAGCTCTGAATGATTCATCCTGGACATTTATCATGTTTTTCAGTTCCTCGATCCTTGTCCGGGTCGATTTCATAAGGTTTGAGTTGAAATAACCGTTGAGATCCCTGAACCTGTCAACACCTCCGAAGCCTGGATTCCTGAACGACTCGGGTATGCTATCCATTTCGAGTATGGGCCTGTAACGAACTTCATCAGACATCCTGAGGCTGTTCACCATCGAGAGGGCGTCATCAAGTTCTCTTTGTGCCAGCGTATACTGGAACTTCAGGTTATCTATTTGCTGGCTCAGCATCTGTTCCTTGGGCGATCCGAATATGTTTTCGAAAATTGCGCTGTAGATCAAAGTGACAGCTAAAGTGACTGCAAACCAGAAAAGCAACCGTAACAGCCTCTTGCCCCATGGAAGCTTTACCTGCTTGTATTGCAGATCATTACGGTCTAAGAAATATTTCCGGTTACTCATCGGCCGGGCCAGAATTTCGAATTTTTGTTTCAGGCAATTGACAAATCTAAATCAAATAAATTAATTTTACAAGCCAATTTTCAGGTATATTTACATTATCCACTGACAATTAAAAGATGAAGGCACAGGAACTGAGACAGTTATTTTTTGAATTTTTCCGGGAAAAAGGGCATGAAATTGTTCCGTCAGCACCCATGGTGATAAAGAATGATCCTTCACTCATGTTTACAAATGCCGGAATGAATCAGTTCAAGGATATTTTCCTGGGAAACAGCCAGTCAAAGTACAGCAGGGTGGCAAACTCGCAGAAATGCCTCAGGGTTTCAGGAAAGCATAACGACCTGGAGGAGGTTGGGCATGACACTTATCATCATACCATGTTTGAGATGCTTGGGAACTGGTCATTCGGCGATTATTTCAAACTGGAAACCATCAGATGGGCCTGGGAATTTCTTACAGAAGTTTTGAAAATTGATAAGGATCGATTATATGTTACAATTTTAAAAGGGGATGAAACAGAACTCCTGGAACGAGACGAAGAATCATATAAATACTGGGCTCTTAATATTGACGAAAAGCGGATACTGGAAGGATCAAAGAAAGATAATTTCTGGGAGATGGGAGATACCGGGCCTTGCGGTCCTTGTTCTGAAATACATGTTGATATCAGGGAAGAAGATGAGAGAAAGAAGATTCCTGGTTATAAACTAATAAATAAAGGACACCCGCAGGTAATTGAAATATGGAATCTGGTGTTCATTCAGTATAATCGCAACGCTGATGGTTCCCTGACCTTTTTGCCTGATAAGCATGTCGATACAGGCATGGGATTCGAGCGGCTCTGCATGGTTGTTGAAGGCAAGAAATCAAATTACGATACGGATCTGTTTCAGCCTGTTATAAAAGAAATCTCATCCATTACGGGGAAAGAATACGGAGTCAATGAATCCCTGGATACGGCCATGCGTGTGGTTGCCGACCATCTTAGAGCAGTCTCCTTTTCAATTGCTGACGGACAGCTTCCGTCAAACAATAAGGCTGGCTATGTTATAAGAAGGATCCTTCGCCGGGCAGTACGATACGGATACAATAATCTCGGAACAGAAGAACCATTCATTTACCGCCTTGTACCAAAACTGGCCGCTACCATGGGTGATCATTACCCTGAATTAAGATCACTGCAGGAGCTGATATCAAAGATAATCCTGGAAGAGGAAACAGCGTTCCTTAAAACCCTTGGAAAAGGACTGAAAATTATCGAAAAAATGATCCGGGATCTGAAGAGAAACAATAAGAGCATATTACCCGGGAAAGTTGCTTTTGAGCTTTACGACACTTTCGGATTCCCTGTTGACCTTACACAGCTTATTCTCAGGGAGAACGGGATGGAGCTTGATATCCGGGAGTTTGAAAACGAAATGAATAACCAGAAGGACAGATCACGCGAGGATGCTTCTCTCGATGCAGGAGACTGGGAGATCATCAGGGATACGGGCGACACCATGTTTACCGGTTATGAAAAGACCAAAGAAGAAGTGCTTGTCACAAAATACCGCGTGGTAAAGATCAAAGGGAAAGAGGTCTGCCACATTGTGCTTGATAAAACCCCGTTTTATGCTGAATCCGGAGGACAGGCAGGTGATACCGGATTCCTGGCATCTAAGAATGAAAAAATTAAGATCACCGATACCATTAAAGAGAATAACCTCATCATTCACGTTGCAGAGAAGGCACCTTCAGTGCCCAAATCTGATTTTACAGCCACTGTTGATATTGAAAAACGGCTGATGACCGCCAATAATCATACAGCTACTCACCTTCTTCACTATGCATTGAGGGAAGTTCTCGGGAAGCATGTGGAACAGAAAGGCTCTCTTGTTACTCCCGAACGTCTCAGGTTCGATTTCAGCCATTTTACAAAACCCGGCAGGGAAGAGCTGCTAAGAGTGGAAGAGATCGCAAACCGTCTGGTCAGGGAGAACAATCATCAGAAAGTAACCGACAATATATCGCTTGAGAAAGCACAGACAATGGGTGCTATGGCTCTTTTCGGAGAAAAGTACGGAGAGACGGTCAGGGTAGTGTCATTCGGGAAATCAGTTGAACTGTGCGGAGGAACCCACGTTAAATCCACTGCAAGCATAGGCATCATCAAGATAGTATCGGAGGGAGCGATAGCTGCCGGAATCAGAAGGATTGAAGCTGTAACCGCAGACAGGGCATTTGAGTATATCAATGACAGGCTTGCCGTGGTTGAAGATATTGCTGTCATGCTTAAAAGCACAGGAAACATAAAAGAGAGCGTCGAAAAACTTATTTCAGAGAATAGCTCCCTTAAAAAATCACTGGAAAAGTACCAGGCTAAATTAGCTATGTCAGCGTTCAAGGCGCTTGAGGAAAAAGCAGTGAGCATAAAGGATATCAGCTTCATTTCAGGAATAATTGAAGCAGATTCTGCGGAAACCCTGAAGACAATTGCATTTGAATTAAGGAAAAAATCGGAAAACAGTGTCATGGTCATCGGATCAGCAATCGGAGGAAAAGCGAATATTGTTGTGATGGTAAGTGACAGGCTTACAAAAGAGAAAAATATCAGTGCAGTCGATATAATAAAAGAGATTGCGGGAGAGATCAACGGAGGCGGGGGCGGTCAGCCATTTCTTGCCACAGCAGGGGGGAAAAAGCCCGAAGGAATAAATAGGGCTATCAAAAAAGCAGAAGAGTACCTGAGGAATTTTTGAAAATGAGAAGCTTCAGAACAAATTTTCCGGTTGTTATTGTCATTGCAGCTCTTCAGCTTGCAGTTTCATGTACACCTGAATCGTGCCTCGAAGAAACAGTCGCTGAAATAAAAGCTCCGCTCTACCTTACTAGCACTCAGAATATTCAGGCTCCCGACAGTCTTACTCTCTACGGATTAAACAGTGCGTCTGGCAAAATATATAGCAGTGCAAAAGATGTCAATAAGATCCTTTTTCCGCTTGATCCTTCTGCAGAAAGCTGCGGCTTTGTGATCAGGATTAACGGAGCATTCGATACGATCATGATGAATTATGATTCATATCCTCACCTTATATCCCAAGAATGCGGATATACATATTACCATACAATTGATTCACTGACATTCACAAAGAATATTATCGATACCATAATAATAAAAAACAGGTTTGTCACCACAGCCAATGAGGAGAATTTCCGCATATTATATTAGTATACTGATATTGCTGTTTTCAGGATCGTCTGTGGCAAATGGACAAACAGAGCCGCCCGATACAGTTGTAATACCCCTTAAGATAAGGGTGGGTGTGGAAGTCACAGGCCCTGTTATTTATTTAACAGATAAGAATAACCTGAATGCTGAAGGATTCATTTCTGCCGACCTCAACGAAAGGATTGGTCTTTTCGTTGGTGCCGGATATTCCGATTTCAAGTATTCTCAGTACAATTATGAATACCTGAGCAAAGGCTTTTTTCTTAAGGCAGGAGTCGATTTCAATCTTCTCAGACCTGAAAAAGCCATGGGAAAATATTGGGCAGGAATCGGATTGCGCTACGGACTGAGCTCGTTTACCTGTGAGATACCAACCTTTGAGTATGAAAATTACTGGGGGACCATTGTCACCTCAATTCCTCCCTCAAAATATTTTGGCCATTATCTCGAAGCTTCACCCGGATTCAAGGCGGAAATCTTCAGGAATTTCAGTATGGGATGGTCAGTGAATATCAGGAAACTGGTTTATACGGGAGCAGGAAAGGATCTCAGACCAATATATTTCCCCGGATATGGAAAGGGAGGTGAATCCATGAGTTTTGGTATCAGCTATTTTTTAGTATGGAACATCCCTTTCAAGAAAATCAAAGTTGAAGTAAAGAAGGAAGAACCTGAAGAAACTCAGGAATCTGAAATCCTATAAAATTACTCTTATTACAAATACATTTCAGGTCACCTGTGAATCAGGCTTCATTATTGCATGATTGCATGATTATATTTCTCCTTTCCTGCTGAAAAGCCAGATACCTGCAAAAGTCAGGAATCCGTTTACCAGGATCATTTCAAATCCGAATTTGTAACCGTTAAAAAGTTGTTCCGAGAAGGCGTTCAGAAATATGCAGATTACAGGGGATAATATTGCAACGAATGGTGTCATCCTGTCATTTGGTTTCCGCTTCGAAAAGAGTCCGAAAGAGTAAAGCCCCAGAAGAGGTCCATAGGTGTAGCCGGCAATGGTAAACAACTCATCAATGACAGCCTTGTTATTTAATGAACTGAATATCAATATGCTGATAAAGAATATAATAGCAACGGTAATATGAACCCCATACCTGATCCTTGTGGCTTTTTTTTCAGGAATATTTTTCCTTCGGTCAAGACCCAGGAAGTCAATGCTGACAGAAGTTGTCAGTGACGTGAGTGCTCCGTCAGCACTGGGGAAAGCAGCAGAAATCAGCCCGATTATGAAAACCAGCCCTGCCATCGGACCAAGGTATTTGATAGCTATTGTCGGGAAGAGGTCATCAGATGCTGCGACATTTATTCCTTTGCTTTGTGAATATAAAAACAAAAACGCACCAAGAAAAAGGAACAGCAGGTTGACAAAAATCAGTATCCCGCTGAAAGTGAACATATTCTTCTGGGCCTCCCTTATATTCTTACAGCTCAGGTTTTTCTGCATCATCTCCTGGTCAAGTCCCGTCATGGTTATTGTAATGAACATACCTGAAAAGAACTGTTTCAGGAAATGTCTCTCATGATGCCAGTCGGTGATGAACATCCTTGACAAATTGCTGTGTGTAATTTCTGAAAAAAGCTGGTGCAAAGGCGCTCCTAGGCCTTTACTTATATAGATAATTGAAAGGATGACGGCAAGAAGCATGAAGGTCGTCTGAAGTGTATCTGTATAGACGATTGTCCTTATGCCTCCCTTAAATGTATAAAGAATTATAAGAATGATAAAGACCAGTGCATTTACCCAGAACGGAATGTTCCAGGCATCAAAGACAAACACCTGTAATACATTGATAACCAAAAACATTCTGAGGGATGCTCCCAGCGTCCTTGACAGGATAAAAAAGCCTGCGCCGGTCTTGTACGACCAGAAACCAAAACGCTGATCAAGATATGAATATATGGATGTGAGCCTGAGCCTGTAATATAACGGCATCAGTACCAGCGCTATCACGAAATATCCGACAAGGTAGCCCATGACAACAACCATATAGCTGAACTGGGTATCACTCACCCATCCTGGAACTGACATGAATGTCACACCCGACAGCGAAGCCCCTATCATTCCGTATGCCACCACAAACCACGGTGATCTTCTGTTCCCGATAAAGAAAGATTGATCATTGGCTTTTCTGGCTGTTATCCAGGTGACAGCAAATAATAATGCAGTATAGATCAGGAAAATTCCAAGAATCAGTGATGGTGACATAATGGAAAATTAATCTGCAAGGATAACAAAAAGAATGCAAGGCAAAAAATCCAATAGTCATCAAAAAGAACAATAATTGGATTAATTTTGTCTAAAACTATCTGTCATGAGCTTTACCGAATTCCCTTCCAGGCTTCTGGAAAATGCAGTGAATGAATTTGCATCACTTCCGGGGATCGGAAGGAAAACAGCTTTCAGGCTGGTAATGAACCTTTTAAGAAGGGATCCTGAAGAAGTCAAAAGATTCGGTGAGAGCATGCTTAAACTGCATGAAGGGATCCATTACTGCAAGGTATGCAATAACATTTCCGACACGGAGATATGCAATATCTGCAATGATGAAAAACGGGACAAAACGGTTCTGTGTGTCGTGGAAAACATCCAGGATGTAATGGCTGTTGAGAATACCCGACAGTATAAGGGCCTGTATCATGTACTCGGCGGGATAATTTCACCCATAGACGGAATCGGCCCTTCAGACCTGAAGATAGACTCCCTTGAAGAAAAGGTGAAAGCAGGCGGAATAAAGGAAATAATACTGGCTCTCAGCGCAACCATGGAAGGAGACACGACTAATTATTATCTTTACAGGAAACTGTTCAATTATAATACCCTGATTACAACCCTGGCCAGGGGTGTTGCAATCGGTGATGAGCTTGAATATACTGATGAAATAACACTCGGACGAGCAATTAATAACCGTAATCCCTACCAGCAATGATGACATCTGTAAATAAATTCCTGTCAAATTCTGGAAAGAGCATGAAACGCTCTGCTATAAGGGAGATCCTCAAACACCTGCAGAATCCCGATATGATATCTTTTGCGGGAGGTCTTCCTGCACCAGAGACATTTCCTGTTGAAGACCTTAAGGAAATAGTACTCGAAGTGCTTGAAAAGGACGGGGCAAACGCACTTCAGTACGGAACTACTGAAGGGGACGCACTCCTTCGCAAAATGTTGGTAGAAAGACACAACCGCGCTGGCCTGAACATAAATATTGACAATATAATCATAACTACAGGTTCCCAGCAAGCCCTGGATCTGATAGGTAAAATATTTATTGACAGTGGCGATTATATATTGTGCGGGCTGCCATCATACCTGGGAGGACTCAATGCATTTACCGTTTACGGGGCAAAGCTGAAAGGTATTGCACTTGATGAAAAAGGGATGAAACCGGATGAGCTGGAAAAGACAATCAGCACACTCAGGGAGCTTGGCAGAATAATCAAATTCATCTATATAATACCCGATTTCCAGAATCCTGCGGGGATCACACTACCGGAAGAAAGAAGAAAGAGAATCATTGAAATTGCGGAAAAGTACGATATCCTGATTGTTGAGGATAGTCCTTACCGTGATGTGCGTTTCAGCGGAGAGACCCAGCCAATGATGTACAATCTGGATAATACCGGAAGGGTAATAACCCTCTGTACGTTCTCAAAGATATTTGCCCCAGGTTTCAGGGTCGGATGGGTAATCGGCCATCCTGAAATACTCGACAGGATAGTGATGGCAAAACAGACAGCTGACCTGTGCACATCTGCATTTGTACAGAAGATAATCGCCCGGTACCTTGAAAAAGGATTGCTGGAAAAAAACCTCGTGAAGACCATTGCTCTTTACAGTGAAAGACGCAATTACATGATAGAATGCTTCAGGAAATATATGCCTGAAGGTGTGACATGGACAGAACCTGAAGGCGGATTGTTCCTGTTCGTGACTATGCCTCCCGGAATTGATGCCGACAGAATCTTCAGAAAAGCTATAGAGAAAAATGTTGCATTTGTCTCAGGATCAACATTTTATTGCAATGATTCAGGGCATAATACAATGCGTATCAACTTTTCATTTTCGAAGCCTGAAGTAATTGAAGAAGGAATTAAACGTCTTGCCGGAGTGATTAAGGATGAATTAACCGGCAGATAATAGCAATGGAACTATCCGTCATCATTGTCAGCTACAATGTAAGGCATTTCCTGGAACAATGCCTACTATCAGTCCGGGAAGCATCTAAGGATATTGCATGTGAAATATTTGTTGTTGACAATAATTCCGCTGACGGCTCATGTTCAATGGTACGCAGCGAATTCCCTGAGGTAAAGCTGGTAATGAACCATGAGAACAGGGGTTTCTCTGCCGCCAATAACCAGGCTCTGAAAATAGCTGAAGGCAGGTTTATCCTGATACTCAACCCTGATACCATTGTTGAAGAGGATACATTTAAAAGATGCATCGGATTTATGGAGAGTCATCCTGACGCTGGTATTATCGGAGTAAGAATGATCGATGGGAAAGGAAGGTTCCTTCCGGAGTCAAAAAGAGGAATACCAACACCTGATACGGCTTTTTACAAAATGATAGGGCTTTCACATCTCTTCCCAAAGTCTGAGCGATTCAACAGGTATTATCTTGGCCATCTTGACAATACAAAAACAACCAGGGCTGATATCATTTCAGGAGCTTTCATGTTTATCCGCCGCGAAGCATTCATTAAAACCGGGCTTCTGGATGAAGATTTTTTCATGCATGGCGAGGATATAGATTACTGCTACAGGGTATTGCAGAACGGATTCAGCAATTATTATTTTCCCGGGACACAGATCATACATTACAAGGGAGAAAGTACGAAAAAGGAGGATCTGAATGTCTTTATTGCCCTGTACAAGGCTATGATAGTTTTTGTCCGTAAGCATTTCAGCGATGGGAAATTCAGGAATTATATTTTCCCTGTGCAGACAGCGATAATTTTGAGGGCAGGATTATCATTATTAAAAAGATTCCTCAGAAGATCCTTTTTCCCTGTAACAGACGGTATTCTTATATACCTGCTGTACAGGATAATTGCCTCATTATGGGGAATATTTAAATTCGGGGCAGGATACAAATTTCCTGAAATATTCCCGGAAATCATCATACCTGTCTATTCGGTAATACTCCTGCTTTCAGTGGCATTCCTGTCAGGATACAAAATCCCGTCCAAATCGGAAAATGCAGTAAAGGGAGTCATGACCGGGACAATAATGATTCTCGTTATATATGCGCTCTTCCCGCTTAATCTTAGATTTTCGAGGGCAATAATTATTTTTGGAGGAATCGCATTGATTATTGTGATACCTTTATGGAGGCTGCTTATCTCACAAATTTTTCCCGGAATATCTGACAATCCGTTTTCAAAAGCCCGGAGAACAGTCATTGTTGCCGATAGCCAGGGCTATTTAAAAGTAATGAACCTGATTTCCTCACTGAAAATCAAAAACAGGATCTCCGGCAGGGTCAGCCTTGAAAAGGATGATATGAAGGAAGAGGTCCTTGGAAATATCGGACAGTTAAGGGAAATAATAAGGATAAACAAAATCAAGGAGGTCATTTACACCACAGCCAATATGGGTGCCGCACAAATAATTGATTCAATGCATCATATATCTGACCTTAACATCACCATACGTATTGCTTCTGCAGACGAAAAATATATTTTCGGAAGCAGGTATGTGAATCCGGAGAATGATATGATCTCTTTTAGCCGCCCGATCCTGAGGAAAAGAATATGGTCCTGGCTTAGGAATCTGTACAAATAATTGTTTCAAATTCTAAAAGATAGTTCAAACAAATTTCAGTTTTAAATGTTATTTGTGTAATAAGGAACATAT
>CAYWEQ010000012.1:27466-31729 GCA_964457185.1 uncultured Rikenellaceae bacterium | reverse complement strand
GGACAGATTTTTTATTTTTTTCCCGGATGATATTCACCGTCCGGGGCTGAAGGACGGGGAAAATTCACTTGTAAGGAAAGTAGTTGTAAAGGTGAAAGTTGACTAAAAGGTACACGGTACACGTTTCAGGGTATTATGCCTTTCACCTTGCACCCTGTACCTTGTACCTTGTAATTCATTTCATATATACTATCTTCATCTCGTAATCCCATTTGTCGTAATAGATATTCCCGCCCTTCCATTCCACCTCGCCGCGCTGAAAGTCATAAGGATCGCTTCTCCTGTATTTCTTTTCAGGGTAAAATGATCCTGATATACCGTCATTGGCAATGAGCCTGTAGGAATCGATCCCGGACAGGTAAAATTCCCTGAGTTCGGGAATTCCGGAATCCTGGAGATCATACGAGACATCAGCAGGCACCCATCCCGGCCCTTCAAAATAGACTTCGCACCAGTCATGAAGGTTCTCGGAACCTGGAGGTACCATCCAGCCGCTCTGCCACCTCACGGGAATTCCCTTATACCTGAGCATCGACATGAATAACAATGTCTGCATTCCGCAGTCTCCCCTGCGGTTGTTTAAAACATATTCCGGTATGTTCGGCATGATTGAGTATTCCAGCGCTCCTGTCCATGGTATATTTTCCTTGAACCACATATATATCTTCCTGACAGTTGTAACAGGATCATCCTGCGGATCAGTTATGGAATCAGCCAGACGCCTGACATTCTCTGTAAAGCACATTTGCGGGAGCTGCGCAGATGTGTATCCTTTATAAAGCTCTGAGGTTTTGTCATAAGGAAGGACTTTGATCTTATTTATATTAAAGTGTTGACCGGAAGACTGGTAACGGAAATAAATCTGAAAAACCGAAGGTTGTCTCTTCTCTGCGATCGCTTCCATGTATATTGAACGGTGGACAGAAGAATCGGGTGCTGTTATATAATCAGGATTTGACGTTTTTATTAATTCCGGGGACTTCTGACGGGGATGATTTCCTTTGGGCCACGGCATCCAGCATCGTATTACCTCACCTTCAGGTACAACATCAGGCTGAACTGTAACCGTAAATGTGATAAGCATATCAACAGGAATTACAGGTTTTGCTTCTCCCGCTGCAGCTTTCAATACATCGGCTGTATGTTTCAGTCTGAAAACCATGTCAGGATCACTGCTTATATCCTTCAGCCTTCCTGCTTTGTCCTCATGGAATTTTTTGATCAGCATGAGGTTGGATGCTGCTCTGTTGAAATATCTCTTTTCACCATCAATCATCCTGCACTCAAGCCACTTTTTATTTTCCCAGGCTTCAATATCATCGGGACTTACCGGCTCAGCCAGATTTTCTATTTTGCTTTTGATCTGTTCCCATGAATAATGAAAGTCAAGCTTTATCCTTTCTGCCATATCTTTAAGGGAATCTGCTCTGATTATCAGCAACATATCGCCGGGGCAGGCTTTTATCAGAGAATCAGTGAGTTTTGATACTTCAGTGAAATTACCTGCATTAAAGCCGGACTCAATATCAACAAGCATTTTGTTGCAATCCTCTTTTTGACTGCACTCTGAGAGCATGCATGCCAGCGCAGCCAGCAGCAAAAAATAGCGGATTTTCATTGTTACCCTGTTTTTCTTATAAAGATAGTATAACTTCCTTTTCAGCCAGACATTTTCTTAAGGAACCAGAATAACAAAATTATGAGGATTCACAGATAGTTCTTATTATATTTGTTACAGGTTGACAGCCTGACAGGACTGCTCAGGGGAGAAGGTGTTGCTGTTGAAAGCGGTCCGCGCGTTACCGGCGACGGATATTATGAATGTGTAATACTGGATCCGGAGAACAACAGGATTGAATTAATGTCAGAATAACACTTATAAATTTAAACCTATGGCAAAAGTAGCAATGCTCGGAGCCGGTTTTATCGGCGATTTTTACACTTTTTCCCTTCATGGTCAGCGTAACCGCGACCGTGTGATAGTCATTTATTCAAGAGATAAGGAGAGAGGGAAAACATTTGCAAAAAAACATGGAATACCCCGGTGGACCACTTCCATGAAAGAAGCTGTCAATGATCCTGAAGTTGAGGTTGTTGTTATAGGTCTGCCAAACAATCTTCATCTTGAAGCTGTTAAGCTGGCAGCTGCAGCAAAGAAGGCAGTACTTTGTACAAAGCCGCTTGGGAGAAATGCCGAAGAAGCAAAGAAAATGCTTGACCTGGTTGAAAAAGCAGGCATTATGAACGGTTATCTTGAAGACCTCGTCTACCCTCCCAAGACTCTTAAGGCTTTAAATTCTGTCAGGGCAGGTGCAGTGGGACAGGTAACATGGGTACGTTCGCGTGAAACACATCCCGGGCCGCACAGCGACTGGTTCTGGACAAAAGAGATTTCCGGCGGGGGAGTCCTGCTGGATATGGGATGCCATTGTATAGAAATAGCCCGTAATTACATAGGCAAGGATATCAGACCGGTCGAGGCGATATGCTGGGCTGACACACTCGTTAAACCTATTGAAGCTGAGGATAATGCAGTAGGGCTGGTAAGATACGAGAACGGTGCTGTCGGACAGTTAGAGGTGAGCTGGACATTCCGGGGAGGCATGGATTTAAGGGATGAGGTTATGGGGACAGATGGCACTATATGGATCAATAATTTTCTCCGTACCGGCTTTGAAATGTTTACAGCAGGAGGTAAAAAAGGATATGTTGCCGAGAAAGCTGAATCTCAGAAGGGATGGCTTTTCCCGGTTGGTGACGAGGTTGTTGAACTTGGATATATTGATATGTTCACCGATATGTTCAATGCCTTTGAGAAGAAGGGAAAGCCCCGTGAGACATTTTATGACGGATATGTTGTGAATGAGATTATGGATGCCTGCTACCGTTCAGCTAAATCGAAAAAATGGGAGCCAATTAAGCTCAGGGAATGGCGCGGAAAGAAGAAGACACCAAAGATATCCGGTATCAGGGATTTTGACAAGGACCATATTTTTGTCAAGGAAGAGACCATGCCTGACGGCAAGGTGAAGATCATTCTCAAGAACCGGAAAACCGGGAAGATCACACAGCGGATAAAAAAGTAGTTTTTGTTTTCGAAAAACTCGTTATATTTGCGGCGCATTTGAGAGTCCGCCTTCGCTAAAGCTACGGCTGATAAAACGGGGTGTAGCGCAGTTGGTTAGCGTACCTGCTTTGGGAGCAGGTGGTCGCAGGTTCGAATCCTGCCACCCCGACGAAACAATAAACCCTGAAAGTGAAAGCTTCAGGGTTTTTCTTTTGTTATCTCTCATACCGCTATGCAATTCCATCTGAAACTCGTAACTTGTAATCCATGAAGAAACTGTTGCTATTCCTATTCATTTGTTTATTTCTTGATTCATGTGAAAAAGAATATTGCTGGCGCTGTGAGATCTCATCAAAAATAACCGGTGCAGTGATCAAGACGGAAGAATATTGCGGCAAAACCGAGAAAGAAATTGCTGAAATTGAAAAAGAACTTATAGAGACATCTGTATATACCAAGAAATGTGTCAGATATCTGAAATAATTCTAACCTCTCTTTGAACATCCGGTCTTGATAATTGTTTTAGAAAAAAATGGAACTTCCAGAAATACCTCATCGACGAAAACGGCAAACTGGTAGATGTACTCTATTCAAAGGAAAAGCCGGGATCGGAGAAGGTAATGACGTGGTTGTCTTCAAAATAACGTTAATTTAATCGAAATTTATCTTCTTGTAGCTGGAGAGATTCATTGCCCGACGGTGGTATGTTTTTTTCCCTGTCTTGTTGCCTTCAGCATCACAGATGCGGCTGAGACCGAAGCAGGCATATGCTGAAAATTCATTGCCATAATTACCAAATGGTGCGAGATCATTCAGCGCCTTTTCATAAAGCTCCCTGGCGAGAGGGAGGTTATTATATTTCTTTTCCTGCACTATTGCACTGAACACCTGAACCTGTGTACGATAATACGGCTGTTCGGATTCTTCCCGCGATAACTCAAGATACTTTTCTGTTTCCTCATAGTTCTCCAGCAAAAGCAGGTCCTTGATATGTAATGCTTTGAAATAAAGGTTGTAAGGATATAGTTCCAGGAGTGATCCTGTATATTCTAAGGCAGATGAATAATTATTTTCATAGTATGTATATATCCAGGATAGTATGGAATTGGCTTCAGCTCTTAACAAGATTGAACTCTGTGCACAAATATTCAGCTCTTTTAATCCTGTTTCCAGGTCACCCGGTGGAAAAAGTGCAG
>CAYWEQ010000012.1:14916-27366 GCA_964457185.1 uncultured Rikenellaceae bacterium | reverse complement strand
CAAATATTCAGCTCTTTTAATCCTGTTTCCAGGTCACCCGGTGGAAAAAGTGCAGCTACTGCCTTATAAACAGGATGGAACTTCGGATATGCATCACGGTAATAATTATAAATGCCCGTGAAGTAATACAAGTCAGAATATATCTTGTTGAAGTCGAATGACCGCATAATATACTTGTATGTACCGGCGGCAAGCGGAATGACATTCCCGCTCATATGATTATCAGCATAGAAAACAAGGAGAAGCCCCCTCGCACTGACATTTGCCAGAAGCGCTTCTGCTTCGTAAAATTTCGAATATGATCTTTTCTCGCACAGGTCGATGCATTTCCGCATATCCTCCTCAAAAAAACTGCTTGCCTGAGTCCCGGGCAAAAGCGGATAGTTCTGCCAGTATACCATCAATCCATGGAACAGGTAAACCACAGGATGTTCATTGTATGACCTGTTTAACTCAGTGCAGATCTCCTCTGCCTTATCGAACTCCAGGTTATATATGCAGTCTATGCCTGTTTTGATAATACTCACCGAGGCGCTGTCACCCAGTATCTGACCACAAAGGTCAACATCACCTGAATAAAATATTAATAAAATGACACAGATTATATATTTCACCGGAGATTTCATATCAGACAATGAAGGTGATAAACATTTTCGTCTCCTTCATATAATCTATATACTGATCACCAAATCTCGCTATCATCTCTTTCTCTTCTATTTTCGCGGTAGTGAAGACGGCAATAATATTGATTGTCCCTGCAATAACCTGAAAAAGCCCTAAATCCTTGAACATGATGCCGGTTCCAAGAAGCAGCAGGGAACAGTAAAGCGGATGACGTATATAATGGTATATGCCTGATTTGACAAGAACAGTTGTATTTTCAAGGGATTTCTCCGATCTTCCTTTTCGTTTGAGAAGGATGAAACCTGCTATTAGCGGGTAGATACATATTATAAGAAGCAGCCACGAAATGACCTGATGCCACGATAAAGGATCTATGAACCATACCCTCCAGTTAAAAAGGAATAGAATAAATATGCTCTCAAAGGAAAAAAACCTTGATATGCCATGGTACCTTTTTTCCTTTATCGAAAAATGCCAGGAAAATAATACCAGCAAGATAGTACCGCAAGTCAGAACGATATAATTCATTAATTATCAGCTGTTTTTTTCGTGAACTTTTTTGAGGTAATTATAAACCTCAACCTGTGAGCGGAATTCTTTCTTATCCGGCTTGACAAATTTGTTTGAGAGGGAAGCATCCAGCTTACGTGCTTTTACATTATCGCTCCATTGAATATCGAAGATCTCCTTAAGCTCATTTTTAAGGTTTTTGTCAAAAACGGGACAGGTAACTTCAATGCGGTGATCAAGGTTGCGTGTCATCAGGTCGGCTGAGGATATAAAAACCTCTTCCTTGCCTCCGTTCCGGAATATCATAAACCGGCTGTGCTCCAGGAACCTGTCAACAATACCGATTGCCTTGATATTCTCACTGATATCCTTATTCCCCGGTACCAGAGAGTTCATTCCCCTGATAATGAGCTTTATATTGACACCTG
Organism: uncultured Rikenellaceae bacterium; assembly: GCA_964457185.1. Classification (GTDB taxonomy): domain Bacteria; phylum Bacteroidota; class Bacteroidia; order Bacteroidales; family VadinHA17; genus LD21. The sequence goes on along the minus strand of CAYWEQ010000012.1, from coordinate 25,804 downwards.
CTGAGCTCGCCTCATACAGATTATTTATTATTTCAGCATCGGTAATATTATTCAGCTTAAGATGAATATAAGCTTTCTTGCCTGCCCTGGCATTTTTTATTTCATTCTCTATCAGAAGATTGATCTTATTCCTCAGGGAAAAAGGTGAAAGGACAAGATGGTAATAGTTGTCTTTCTTATAATTGACATTAAAGAAGTTAAAGGCTTTCTGTACCTCGTTAGTAATTTTAAGTTCTGTGGTAAGAAGCAGGTGATCGGTATAAATTCTGGCAGTATCCTCGTTGAAATTCCCTGTGCCTATCGCTGCATAGCGCTGCGTAACATCGTTTATTATGCGTGTGATGAGCAGTAATTTGGAGTGTACCTTCAGTCCGGGAACCCCATATATAACCTTTACCCCCTCTTCCGTCAGTTTGTTTCCCCAGAGGATATTCGCCTCTTCATCGAACCTTGCCTGGAGCTCAACCACGGTAGTCACTTTTTTACCGTTTCTGGCGGCATTCATCAGCGCATTGATGACGCTGGAATTCCTGGCAAGCCTGTAAAGCGTTATTTGTATGGAAGTCACGTAGGGATCAATAGATGCTTCCCTCAGCAGGTCGATAAAATGATCGAAGGAATGACAGGGGAAGTAAAGCATTATATCTCTCTTTTTCATTGCTGATAAAATGCTTTTACCCGGCTGAATATCCTTGTGCGGTATAGGAACCAGAGGTTCATGATAGAATTTCTTTTTCCCAAGATTGGGGAACTTCATAAAATCCTTGAAATTATGGTATCTGTCTGAAGGGATTACAACATCATCAGGGCCAAAGTTCAGCTTCTTCTTCAGGATCTTAAGCAGGTCATCAGGCATTTTCCTGTCATATATGAACCTAACCGGTGTTCCCTTCCTTCTCTGATGAAGACTCCTGGAAAGTTTTTCTATATAGCTTTCGGAAATATCGTCTACTATTTCCAGCTCAGCATCTTTTGTAAGCTTGATTGTATATGCGGAAATTTCATCAAAATCAAAGATGAAAAAGACATCCTTCAGGCCGAACCTTATTATATCATCCAGGAATATTATAAACTTCTCGTCAGATATTTCGGGAAGAACAATGAAACGGGGAATCACAGTGGTTGGTATCTCAAGGATGGCATACCTTTTTTCGTTCTTTTTCCTATGTTTCAGAATGATCGCCAGGAAAATAGCATCATCAGTGAGGTTAGGAAGATTGGCATCCTGCTCGATCAGGAATGGCATCAGCCTTGATCTTACTTCAGAAATAAAATAGTTCCGTACAAAATCAGATTGTTCTGTATTCAATTGCTTCTCATTGATAATGTGAATTTTATGCTTATCAAGCTCCTGGATCAGGGAGGAATAGATCTTCTCAAACCTGGAATTCTGTAGGAGTACAATTTCATGTATCTTTTTGAGGGTTGCCTTGGGACTATATCCGAGTACTTCTTTTGATTTTTCTCCGAACAGAGTCAGTCTTTTTAATGTAGCGACCCTCACCCTGAAGAATTCATCAAGGTTGTTTGAATAAATACCCAGGAATTTAAAGCGTTCGATAAGAGGGACTTCCTTGTTTTCAGCTTCCTGCAGAACCCGTTCGTTGAACGACAGCCAGCTGATCTCTTTGGGAATGAACGATTTGCTCATACTTGTTTTTCTGGTTTAAGAAAATACTCCTGTTTCCCGCTGTCAGGCTTCAGCTCCGACCATGTCCTGATGGGAAATGTTATGCATACTGCACTTGTCTTTGTCAGAAATTCACATCCTGTTTTACACAGACGGTCAGGCATCTCAGTGAATGAGGGATTATGTCCGAAAAGTGTTACTGTATCAATCTCATCTCCGACCGAAGAAAGCATTTCAAAAAGATGTTTTATACCTGTCTTGAAATAGATGTTGCTTTCGATCCTTATTTCTTCAGGCTTAATGCCAAATTCACCGGCAAAGATATAAGCTGTTTCGAGAGCTCTGAAGGCAGGACTTGTGATAATCACTCCCGGATCAGTCTCTTTTGCCCTGAAACGTTTCGCCATGTGTCTGGCTATGATCTTTCCCTTTACCGTCAGCGATCTTTCAAAATCTGTGATCCCAGAGGTCTGATCTTCTGCCCTGCCGTGACGGATAAAAATTAGTTTCTTCATAAATAACTTAAGATGCTCCAGATATTATATTCCAAAGCTTGTTCCCAGGTTTTGTGCCTGAATGACCCGCGGATTGCTGCATTTATACCGGGGCAATCGCCTCCGGCGGTAAGGATGCCAATCTTCATACTGCTGCTGTTCTTACCCATTTTTGTTAAAGGATTTACTTGTATAAGCAAATTTAACTTTTTCGCAGTGATAATGCCATATTTTGCCTGTATAATTTAAAATACGTAACTTTATCAGCCCTGAAATCTAATAAGTTATATTCGAAAATGGAACCTGATTATGTGAAACTTAAGGAGATAAAGCCTGCTCTTGCGGGATACGTCAGGGAAGCTCAGGGCTTGTTGAGAAGGTCGCCGGTGCCCGATGAGGCGGCTGTACATGATATCAGGGTGCTGATGAAAAAGGCAAGGGCAGTTATGCGCCTGATAGTCAGCCAGATAGATAAAGAATCGTACGACAGGGAATACAGTACATTCAGGGAGGTTGGTCGTATTATGTGTTCATGGCGGGAAACATCGGTTCACAGAAAAACACTTAAAGACCTCAGGAAAAAGAAACCGGCGGTATTTTCATCACTTCATGATAATGAATTGATCGAAACACTGATGACAAAAACAGAACTGCCGGCTGAATCCTCACAGGATATTAAAAACGATCTCGATCAGATAGATGATCTTCTGAATAAGACCGGTTTCAGGATCCGCTTTCAGAGTATGAACAACCTTGATGCGAAACAGCTTCTTAATGAGTTGGATAACTCATATAAAATAGTTGTTGACAGGTACCTTGTCGCCAGGAATAATCCTAAAACCGAAAATTTTCATGAGTTCAGGAAGAAAGCAAAGGATTTCCTTTACCAGCTCTTTTTTTTCCGGCCGCTGAATCCACCCATCGTTAAGGCACTCGAAAAGAAGCTTGATGCAATCACTCAAAACCTGGGAAAGTGCAACGATCTGGCACAACTGATTAAAACACTAGGGTACAGGTATTCCGGCACATCCAATTCACCTGCACTTGATGAACTCGCCGTAATTATACGGCAGGAGCAGGACAGGTCCCTTTCAAAAGTATGGCCTCTCTCTTACAAGATCTTCTGTCCCGGGCAGAAGCTTATTAACCTGCTGGGCTTCAGGATATTGATGATGTAAACAGGATCGGATCAGTCAAGATCAAACCATTTTGAGCACCCCTGGCACTCTTTTTCATGGAAAGTATGGTGATAGAATTCATTCGTATGATTATCATACAGGTAATCTTTTCCCCATTCCTTTGCTTTCTCAGCAGTTTCCTTTATTGCACTGATTATATAGAGCAATTCATCGTTGCTCATGGTAGGGTGGAGAGAGAGCCTTATCCAGCCTGGTTTCAGAGAGAGGTCGCCGGCCTCAATCCTGTCGGTAATTTCCTTTGAAAGCCTGAAATCGACATTCAGCAGGAAATGACCATAAGTTCCGGCGCATGAACAGCCTCCTCTTACCTGTATTCCAAACCTGTCATTCAGTAATTTGGTAAAGAGGTTGTGATGAATATTATCCATGTAAAATGAGATAATACCAAGCCTGTCAGTTATATTCTCAGCGAGGATATGAAGCCCTTTGATATTTTGTAATTCATTGAAAGCTAAATCAATAAGCTCCCTTTCCTTCTCAAGTATCATTTTCGTATTCATCTGCTCCTTCAGAGTAACTGCCATAGCAGCTTTAATGCCCTGAAGGAATCCGGGGGTTCCTCCGTCTTCCTTAACCTCTATGTCGCTTATGTAGCTGTGTCCTCCCCACCTGTTTGTCCATTTTACCGTTCCTCCTCCCGGAGCATCAGGGATCTCATTTTTATAGAGCTTCTTGCTGAAAACAAGCACTCCTGCACTACCGGGGCCGCCGAGAAATTTATGAGGGGAGAAGAATATTGCATCAAGCTGTTGTATTTTGTCTGCCGGATGCATATTTATATCGACATATGGTGCTGATGCTGCAAAATCAACAAAGCAATAACCGCCGTGTTCGTGCATGATCTGTGCAAGCTCGTAGTAGGGAGGGAAATATCCCGTTACATTGGAACACGCAGAAAATGATCCTATTAACAGAGGCCTCTCTTTATATTTCACAATCTCTCTCCGTAATATGTCGGGATTTACTGTCAGGTCAGCAGCTGGTTCAAGCAATACAACATCAGCAAGTGTTTCATACCAGGAAGTATGATTTGAATGGTGTTCGGTATGGGTCAGGAATATAACAGGTTTGTTTTTGTTGGGAATATCCTTGCAGTTATTGAAATCGCTTTTGGTAAATGCGCAGTACTGTATTGCCCTTTCGGGGACCTTAAGTCCAAGGATCCGCTGCAGCTTTGCAATTGCTGAGGTCATACCGGTACCGGTAAAGATCAGCACGTCGTTATTGTCTGCATTCACATGACGCTTTACTATCTTCTGTGCAAGGTGATATGCGCTGGTCATGGCAATTCCCGTGGCAGATGACTCTGAATGGGTATTGCCTACCATCGGTCCGATCTCTTTAAGGATCTTTTCCTCTATTGGTCCGTAAAACCTTCCGCTTGCTATCCAGTCGGCATAGACCAGCTTCTTTTTTCCGCAGGGAGTTTCTATTTCAGCATCAACACCCACAATGTTTTTGCGGAAGCGGCTGAAGTATTTTTCAAGATCTGACATGCAAACACTTATAATCCTTAACAGGTATAAAATTAAGGATTATAAACTAATTAAAAATACTAAGCTGTATGTTATCTCTATGTGAAAATAATCTGTGAGCCTTCTCCTCCGGCATGTTCATAGAACTCGCCGACGGTAAGTATACCGCTCACGTGTTCACTAAGGTCTTCTTTCCTGAATTTGAACATATCCATGGCAAGCTTGCATGCATATACTTTGCCTCCGCCTGCTGTGATAAGGTCAAGGAACTCGCTTACAGGAGGAATATCAAGTTGTTCCATCTGTCCTTTCATCATCCATGAGGTAAAGGCCTCCATGAATGGTATCACTCCCAGCAGGGTTGGCATTCTAAGTCCTCCGGGCAGCCTCAGGGCAGGATTGCCGACAACACCGGTATGAAGCTTATCCATCCTGCTTTTTACAATGGCATCCAGACCGAAGAAAGTGAAGAAAAGATTTGTTTCAATACCTTCCATCACTGCTCCATTGCCCATTACGAGAGTTGCATATACATCCTCTATAGCGCCTTTGGCGCAAATGATATTGACTTTCTTAATTGGATATTCCTGTTCCATATTTTTATTATTAAGGTTTATATACAACTGGCCGGTTTTGGAATTCCGGCAATTTTTGTAGCTTTTTTAAGAGGTGCACCGGGAAACAGCTGATAGAATGTCTTGACATCAATTACTCCTGAATGGTTGATGCTCCTGATAGATAAAGCCTCTCCGCCGAGATGCCTGTTCCTGAGGAATTCCATAATAGCAAAATGCTGATCGGTAAGGGTAATTCCTTCTTCCTTCGCAATTTCCACTGCTATCTCTTTTGTCCATTGTGATGGATTGGTAAAATAACCTTCCTCGTTGACGTCCACTGTGACGCCTGCATAAGATTTTTGTGCCATAGAATTGAAATTTTAAATGTTATAGTTTAATAAAATCAGTCTGCAATCTTACCTTTCATCGACATTTTAGACGGAATAGGAATCCATCTTCCTCTCAACAGGAGATTCCAGTACATCCATTTGAAAAATAATTTTCCCAAATGATTTATTCTGGTCTCTTTCAACAATGAGAAAGGACCCAGAACAGGTACCGGGAACTTCCCGGGAAGGGGTTCTGTATCATAATTAAAATCGATCAGTATCCCTTTACCGTAACCGGTTTCAATATAACAGTTTGAATGTCCGTCAAATGAAGCCTTTAACGGTTCATTTTTAATAAAGCTCAGAATATTCTCATGAAGGATATCTGCCTGGAAATGAGCAACAGATCCGGCTTTTGATGTCGGCAGGTTCGATGCATCTCCAATTACGAAGATATTCTGATAATTCAGCGATTGAAGGGTGTTCTTATTGGTTTTAACGAATCCGAATTCATCACCCAGTCCGCTCTTGGCGATTACCGGATCTCCTGAATGAAGGGGAATGGTCACGAGGCAATCGAATGGTACCTCACGGCCTCCGAAATCAAGAATCTTCTTATTTGCATTATCAACTTCACCAAGAAAGAAATCGGTGACAATATTTATATTTTTATTCTCCATGAGTGAACCGAGAAATTTTGAGGCTATTGGCTTGGTGAAAGCTCCCGACATAGGAGTTACATAGGTGATCTTCACTTTGTCCCTGATACCTTTTTTTGTGAAATAATCATCAGCATAGAAACTGAATTCAAGAGGAGCGACCGGACATTTAATAGGATTATCAGCTATATTGATAACCAGATTGCCGCCTTCCCAGGTTTTGAAAAAACCGGCAAGAGCTTCTGCACCTTCAATCGTATAAAAATCAAAAATATTTTTCTGCCATAGTTCACCTTTAAGGCCAGGGGTATCTTCCGGACTTATTCTTGTTCCTGTTGCAATAAGAAGAACGTCATAATCAATTGATGTTCCGTCTTTTAGATTTATCATGTTTTTGTCAGGAATTATCAGATCAACCTCTTTGTTAATTAAATCAACGCCTTTCGGAAAGAATCTATCAGATGGTTTTGTTATCTGGTTTCTGGTATAGTAACCAAAGGGGATAAAAAGGAAGCCAGGTTGATAAAAATGTTCTTTTTCCCTTTCAATGACCATGATTTTCCATTCGTTTGACGGGAGATACTTTTTCAGTTTGTTCGACATTGTGGTTCCGGCTGTTCCCCCTCCGATAATTGCCAGATTTTTCATATTTTAAACTATTGTTAATTAATTAACAATGCAAATGTATACAATGTTCACCCATAAAAATACTAATATGATAATTATGATGCGTACAATGCATTTTTTATGGAAAAGAAGGTTTTTAGAAAAAATCCTGTAACTTCAACCAATATAACTATTATGATTTTAATATTAAAAAAACTAATTCTTATGAAAAAGATTTTTCCAGTTCTTGTACTTTTAGTTCTCTGTGTTTCAGCAGTTTCGGCACAATCAGCAAACGGGAAAAAAGATCCCGTCGGCAAGTGGAAATTTGATGCACCCTATGCTCCTGAAGGATATACTTCGGGAACAATTGATATCGGGTTTGCAGAAGAGAAATATTCAGCTGCCATGGCATTCAATGACATTGGCTATTCATTTACCGGTGAGAAAGTAATAGTACGGAATGATTCTCTTTTATTCATGATCTGGATTGAAAGTACTGACGTCAATGTAGGCCTCAAAATAGAGGATAAAACAAAAATGACCGGTAATGCTGTGTATTATGAAGGTACAGTACCTCTTACACTTACGAAAGAACCGGAAAATAAATAGACAAAAACTGAATCAACTAATACATAATGATGAATAGAAAGGCAGTATCCTTTTTTACATTACTCGTCTTTGCAGGTTCATTACATTCCCAGATTATTAATCCTAAACCTTTAAGTCACAGGCTTACCGGCTATAATTTTGATGTAAAACTCGATACAGCAACAAAAACTGTCACCGGTACAATGGAAGCCTTCTGGATCAATAATACCTCTGAGGTGGTTCAGGATATCCAGCTTCATATGTACATGAATGCCTTTAAAAGCAGGAATTCAACCCTGTACAAAGAGTCCGGAAGATCACCCGGGAAAAAGAGATCAGACCAGGGCTGGATAAACATCATCTCTCTGACCGACAGGAATGGAACTGACCTGACGCCGCTGATGCAATACATCAGTCCTGATGATGCAAATCCATCCGACAGCACGGTACTGCAGGTGATTCTACCTGAGGCCGCCAACCCGGGGGATACTGTTTTTATCAGGGCTGATTTCGAGACAAAGCTTCCATCACGCATAAGGAGGACAGGATTCTGCGGGGAGTTCTTTTTTGTTGCCCAGTGGTTCCCGAAATTCGGGGTATATGAACCGGCAGGCATGCGTCAAAGGGCTCAGAGCGGATGGAACTGCCACCAGTTTCATTTAGACTCTGAATTCTATTCCGATCACAGCGTTTATGATGTAAAGATCACACTGCCAAAGAGGTATGTTGTCGGGTCAGGAGGTATGCTTATTAATGAATATGCTGCTGACAGCAATCTTAAAACGCTTACCTTCAGAGCGGAGGATATAGTTGATTTTGCATGGACAGCCTGGCCGGGTTATAAGGTTTTTACCGATCAGTGGGAGCATGTCAGTATTACACTCCTCTTACCGGAAGCGAGAGTTAAACAGGTTGACAGGCAATTCATTGCAGTAAAAAATGCCCTCGAATATCTGACAAAAAATGTTGGTCCCTTCCCATGGCCGCATCTGACATTTATTGATCCTCCCACAATAGGGGCAGGGGCGGGGGGAATGGAATATACAACACTATTTACATCAGTATCGGCCGACAGAATGCCTGAATGGATGCATCTGCCGGAAATGGCTACAGTTCATGAATTCGGTCATGCCTATTTCATGGGGATACTGGCTTCCAATGAATTTGAGGAACCATGGATGGACGAGGGAATAAACTCATTCTGGGAAGTCAGGATCATGGACCACTACTGGGGCGAAAACTCAGGAGCGGTTGATCTTCCATACCTCAAAATTTCTGATAAAACCTTTACAAGATTAACCTATACGAGATCTGACAACAATCAGGTGATCAGCAATAACGAGTATTCCTGGAATTATCCGCACGGAACATATGGAATGATGTCATACAATAAAGCTGCAACATGGCTTTACGCATTGATGGGAATTATCGGTGAGGAAACCACAAATGAAATCTTCAGGGAATATTACAGGGAATGGGCATTTAAACATCCCTCAGGGAAGGACTTTGTTAATGTTGTCAATGAGGTTGTCAAAAAGATTCATGGTGATAAGTACGGCGCCGATATGAACTGGTTTTTTGACCAGACACTTTATGGCACCGGCATATGTGACTACAGGGTGTCAAACATTACAAACAGGAAGCTTCCTTCAGAAAAGGAAAAGCAGGAAAACGATTCACTCTCCAAAGACCTTGCTTCGAAGGATTCCATTTATAAAGCAGTTGTCCAGCTTGAAAGAATTGGAGAGGTCATGCTGCCTGTGGATGTTCTTGTCCGCTTTGAGAATGGTGATGAAATACTTGAAAACTGGGATGGGAAGGCCCGCTATAAGGATTATACGTACCTGGGACATGGGAAAATAAAATGGGTAAAGATAGATCCGGAGTATAAAAACAAAATGGATGTAAACTTCATTAATAACTCCAGAACGAATGACCCTGACCGTGTACCTGTCCGCCGCTTTGCCGATAAGCTGATTTCACTGATGCAACTCTATATTAGTGTTATAACACTGTAAATTAATACGTTATGAAGATTCTTAGATCTTTGTCATCAGGCGCAGTGCGGTCATTAAGATCCTGGAAGGGAGTATTAATAATATGGTTCTTTTCCCTTTTGCTTATGTCGCTTTTTGTGATCCCGATGAAAGGTATGGTGAGAGCGGGTTTCGGGAACAGCATGATAACAGAAAGGCTGCTGGATGGATTAGATATTGAAGTGATAAGTGACCTTGGCCCTTTTCTGAAAAGCCTGGCCTCATATTTCTTTTCAGGATTTTTCTTTGTAATATTTATGGGGATAATTGTTAATACATTTTTTGCCGGAGGCCTGTTCAACAGCCTGAAAAGTTCATCAGGAAAGTTCTCAGTATCATATTTTTTCAGGGCTTGTGCACGGTATTTCTGGTATTTCCTTGGGATGTATTTCATGATCACTTTAATGATTTTTGTCTTTGCATTACTCGTTGTTGGTCTTCCTGTCGGATTGACAGTTCAATCGGGAACAGGTCCGGGCCCTGTAACATATATCGTGGGAATCACCACACTAGTGATATTTCTTGCCGCTGAGGCAGTTTTTCTTCTTGTTGCCGATTTTGCAAGGGCATGGCTGGTATCCGCTGAAAAGCCGGCATTTTTCAAAGCACTGGGATTTGGATTCAGCGAAACATTCAGCCGTTTCGGATCATCGTTTCCGATGATGCTGATACTCATGATAATCCAATCCCTTTTCGCATGGCTCGTAATTATAATAATCAGATCCTGGATACCAGGTACGGGAGAAGGTGTTTTTCTCCTGTTCCTTGTTTCACAATTTCTGATTTTTATGAAAATACTCCTTAAAGCATGGAGGTACGGAAGCGTCACCTGCCTGATGGAGGAGAACAACATAACTAATTAAAAACATATGTCAGAAAAAGAAATTTACGTATTCTCCGACAGGCAGGTAAAGCCAACTGAAGACCTTATATTTTCAATCATCGGAGATAAAAAGATCCTGTGGGAGAAAATAATGAATTATCTATCTGATAATTACAAGGATGCCTCAGGTACCTGGAACTATTACAACGACGGAAAGCAATGGCTGTTTAAAATGGTCCGGAAGAAAAAAACAATATTCTGGCTGGCTGTGATGAAAGATACCTTCAGGGTAACTTTCTATTTTGGCGATAAGGCTGAACCTGTGATAGTTGCAAGTGCCCTGCATAAATCAGTCAAGGACAACTTTTTAACAGGAAAGCATTATGGCAAGATCAGGGCAATATCGACTAAAATGACAGGTCTCTCCGATGCCGAAACAGTAATAAAACTCATTGACATAAAAGCCGGACTGAAATAAAATCTTGCAAG
>CAYWEQ010000012.1:10720-14816 GCA_964457185.1 uncultured Rikenellaceae bacterium | reverse complement strand
ACAAAATAAATGAAAAGCTTAACGAAAGGGGAAAATATAAACCCTGTAATTGTCCTTAAATCGTTTTGCCTTTGCACCGTTGCGCCATTGCGCCATTTTATATAAGTATAAATACCACACCTAAAATAGGCTTTAATCGTATTATCATTCTTAGCGGGACTCTGTACATTTGTTGTTAATTAATTAACAGTAAAACCCGGAACCCGCAACATGGTAAATTACTATGAGATGCTGATGCAGGATGTCCGTTTTAAAGAAGGACTGAATGCCTGCATGAACTGTGGTGTTTGCACTGCAATTTGTCCGGCAGCAGAATTTTACAGTTATGATCCCAGGAAGATTGTTGATCTTGTACAGACAGAGAATAACGAAGAGATTGAAAACCTTTTGAAATCTGATACTATCTGGTACTGCGGAGAATGTATGTCATGCAAAACCAGATGTCCCAGGGGCAATACTCCTGCCCTGGTGGTAATGGCTCTCAGAACTCTCTCCCAGAAGCTTGGTTTCTTTACAGAATCTGAAAAAGGGCGCCAGCAGTTTGCAATAAAAAGAACTGTCGGAGAAAACATTTTTAAATACGGGTACTGTGTCGCTGCATATGCAGTAAGTCCTGAAATGCATATGGAGCAGGGCCCGATCTGGGAATATATTCTGGAGCATACAAATGATGTCTATGAACGACTTGGGGGACATGTGGATGAGCTTGGAGCAGGACCTTTAAGGAAGATACCTGAAGACGCAAAGCAAGAGCTCAGGAATATTTTTGAAGTCACAGGGGGTACCGGTTTATTTGAGGATATTGAGAAGTATTCAAAAAAGAAAGCGGCCGAAATGGGACTGGAATTCAAGAAAGAAGGTATTGATAATGAATATTTTATTGAAGTGTTCACGGCAAATAATAAAAAACACCACATCTGATATTACGAGAACCTGATTATGAAGACTGAGGGTAAAAAAAGAATATGGACCGATTACCAGAAAGAGATTGCTGATGATCACTTCTTTTATGTCAGATCTTGTATAAGACAAAGCTTTTTCCCTGGCTCAGAACAATTCTTTCTCCATTTTATGAGAAATGTTCTTGGGAAAGATGTATTTGAGAATCCGTCTCACACAACCTGTACCGGTATAGGGTATCATGGAGATGTAGTCCTGCTGTCCACAATCATGACGGTAGTTGCAAGGCATTTTGCTCTCATGAAAGAGGCTGGATACAAGAATATTGCGATTTCATGTGTAACATCATTCGGCATCTATACCGAGATCATTGAAACCTGGAAGCATTTTCCGGAAGAGCTTGAAAAAACCAGGGAATATCTTTATAAAGCGACCGGACGGGAATTCGATGTTCCTGAAAATATGGCACATTCCAGCGACATCATTTACAAGTTCAGGAACGAGATCGCAGAAAAAGCTAAATATCGTATTATTAATAAACAGACAGGAGAACCACTGAACGTTGTTGAACATATAGGATGCCATTATTCAAAGATGTTCCCAAAATATGGTATAGGCGGTGCTGAATTTCCCAATGTGCTTGGCGGCATGATTGAGACCTGGGGCGGGAATGTTGTTGATTATCCGGAACGAAGACATTGCTGCGGATTCGGTTTCAGGCAGTATCTTATCCAGGCTAACAGAGGTTATTCATTGTCAAATACCGTGAAAAAGTTTGAATCAATGAAACCTTTCAAACCGGATTTTGTGCTGACCAACTGTCCCGGCTGCAACATGTTCATGGACAAGTGGCAGTATACCATGAAGAAAATGGAAGGTACTGTTTACGGTGAAAACGGAGAATCAATCCCGGTATTGACCTATGAAGAGCTGGCCGGACTGGTTATGGGCTATAATCCGTGGGATCTTGGTTTACAGTACCATATGGTTCAGTCAGAACCTCTTCTGAGGAAGATGGGCGTTGAATTCGATCCTGAAAACAAATACAAGACAAAAGACGGCAGGCAGATGCCTGTACCCGAAAACCTCATAAATGCCTGAAATGAACGGTAAAGTTATCGTTGTGGGAGGAGGAGCTGCCGGAATGGAAGCAGCCGGACAACTGGCAAGAGCCGGCTGCAGAGTCATCTTGATAGAGAAAGAGTCTAAAACAGGCGGGCACGTCAATAACTGGTACCATCTCTTTCCTGACAGACGTGATAGCATTGAAGTAATTCAATACCTTGAGAAACAGATAGATCATGAGAATGTTTCATTGCAGAAAGGGAAAACCGTAAATAGCATCGAAAAAAATCAGGATGATCTTCTTATCCGTACAACCGGTGGCGATGAAATAAATGCTGATGCCATCATTATGGCTACGGGATTTGACCTCTTCAGAAGCGAACGGAAAGAGGAATACGGCTATGGGATATATGATAATGTCATTACATCAGCCGACCTTGAAGTAATGTTCCGTAAAGGCGAAGTAGAGAGAGTGAACGGGGAGACTCCATTGAAAATAGGCTTTGTCCATTGTGTAGGTTCACGTGACGAAAAAGCAGGTAACGTTTATTGTTCAAAGCTGTGCTGTGTTACCGCAGTGAAACAGGCAATGGAGATAAAAGAACACATTGAAAATGCAAAGGTGTTCTGCTTTTATATGGACATGAGGATGGGTGGAGCTCTGTATGAGGAATTATACAGGGAGTCGCAGGAGAAATACGGAATAAATTATATAAGGGGAAAAGTATCTGAGGTATCAGAGAATATTGACAATAAGCTTGTAGTTAAGGTAGAGGATACCCTTGCAGGCAGACCTCTGAAAATGGAGCTTGATATGCTTGTGCTGATGGCAGGTATGGAAATGTCGGAAGGAGGGAGGGAGATTGCCCGCTCGGCAGGCTTGTCAACAGGGGAAAACCGTTTTTTTTCACCCGCCGATCATCACTTTGGGAGCAACAGGGGCAATATTGCGGGAGTGTTTTATGCCGGAACCTGCGCTGCCCCCATGAATATTACCGAAACGATATCGCATGCCCGTGCCGCGGTATCAGATGTTATTGATTTCCTGAGAAATGGAAGCCACTGATATGGAAAAATTCGGATATACCATATTGAAGGAAAGACATATTGACTATGATGCCAACGACAGGAGCATAGCTGAATATATTGCCGATCATGAACCCAGTTTCAGGTTATGCATCGAATGCGGCTGCTGTTCGGCAACCTGTACCACAGGCAATTTTACCAGATTCAGTCTGCGGGAGCTCCAGATATTTCTGAAACGGGGTGAAAATGAATATGTACGCGAGAATATAAATAAGTGTATGCTCTGCGGAAAATGTATCCTTGTCTGTCCACGCGGTGTGAATACCCGGAATGTCGTCACGCTCGCAAGGGAGGCTTTTCAAAAAACAGTGAACAATGCAGTTTGATCCGTTTGTCATACCATTCAACATAGGGCTCTACTTCATCCTGATCTATGCCGTAGTGAGAAGCGTACGCTGGTTCGGGGACCTGTCAAGACCTGACAAACTGAGGCTTCAGCGAGGGTTCTTCGGAAAGGCATTCGGGCAGAGCATCAAGGAGATCTTTCTCGAGAGCCTTGTTCACAGAAAAATACTTAAAGCCAATTTCCGGTTGGGATATATGCATATGAGCCTGGCATTAGGATGGTTCCTGCTTATACTTTTTGGCACAATTGAAGCTGACTTTTTCGGTGAAAAGCACCTCAATCCTCCGTATAAGGCTATCTTCTTTAAATTCTTCAATCCTGATCACGGGAGGGCAGGATTTGAGGCTCTCTATTCTTTCTGGATGGATTTCCTGCTTGCTTTCATTCTTTCAGGCCTTCTGCTTGCTGTGATCAAACGGTTTTCTTCAAAAGTGGTGGGAATGAAGAAGGCCACCAGGCTGAGGTTGCCTGACAAAATTGCACTTACCTCGTTATGGCTCATATTTCCAAGCCGTCTCCTGGCTGAAAGCTTCACCAGCGGTGCATACGGTACCGGCAGTTTCCTCACCGGAAATCTGGGTTCCCTGCTCGCATCCTTTCTGCCTGCTCAACAGATGGCATATCCTTTCTGGTGGCTCTATTCACTTTCACTTGGCGCATTTTTTATCCTTCTGCCCCTTACAAGATATATGCACATAC
>CAYWEQ010000012.1:4935-10620 GCA_964457185.1 uncultured Rikenellaceae bacterium | reverse complement strand
CTTTCACTTGGCGCATTTTTTATCCTTCTGCCCCTTACAAGATATATGCACATACCCACCGAGCTGTTCCTGATATTTGCCAGGAACTCCGGAATTACAACAGGCGATCAGTCGGGCGCTTTTAATGAAATACAGACATATTCCTGCTCTTCATGCGGGATATGTATCGATGCATGCCAGCTTAATTTCTCTGCGGACATAACAAATATCCAGGGGGCATACCTTCTGAAAGATATCCGTAACAACGAAAATGTAAGCGATATTGCCTTTAATTGCCTGATGTGCGGACGTTGTGATCAGAAATGCCCTGTGGGAATTGAACTTACGCCAATAAGGATGATCCGCCGGAGGGCAGGGGAGACCGAACCTGTGGAGACCAGTATCTGGAAGAAATACCTGCCTGACAGGCTGAAAATTGACAAGATGAAGGTCAATGGCAAATCCTCATATTCCTGGCTTCCTGATGAAAAGCCTGAAAGAGCAGATGTTCTGTATTTTGCCGGATGTATGACACACCTGACGCCTTCCATTAAGGATTCGATGATTAAGATACTTGATGCTGCCGGGATAAATTACAATTTCATGGATGGCAATGGTGGAGTATGCTGTGGCCGGCCGTTGATGCTTGCAGGTCAGGACAGGGAGGCCAGGGAGCTGATCAATTTTAATTCCCAGCTGATATGGAAATCCGGTGCACACACTCTGGTGACCTCATGCCCTATATGCTATAAAGTGTTCAGGGAGAGCTATTACATTGATGTTGAAGTAATGCATCATTCCCAGTTCATTAAAATGCTGATAGAGGAAGGTTCCCTGAAGCTCAATTTCATGCGAAGGAAAGTAGTATATCATACTCCCTGCGATCTTGGCAGAGGTTCAGAAGTTTATGATGAACCTAAAGATGTATTGAAGCATGTAGTCCGTCTGCAGAAAACAGATTTTGAAGATGAGAACTCATTGTGCTGCGGAGGAAGCCTTGGCAATATTAAGATCAGCTTTCAGAAAAAGAACAGGATAGCCCGTGATGCAGCAGCCGAGCTGACTAAAGGGCATCCCGATATCCTTGCCACTTCATGTCCGTTATGCAAGAAAACACTGGCTGCTGCTACGGAAACGAAAGTCGCCGATATAGCGGAAATAGTCGCTGAAGCTATTGCGCCTCCGCTGCTAAAAAAAAATCTGACTGATCAACTGCTCCGCAGAAAAGAACCTGTGAGATTGTTCTGAAAGAAATTTCCTGCATCAGGATTTTTACCTTTTAAAATTGGAATATTTGATTTTACTTTGCCAGTTCTTTCAAACCAGGAACAATGGAATAATTTTTGCTGTGTTCTTATTTGCGGGAATCATAACTTTAGAGCACAAGTGAGAATTATAAGAATGAAAAGCAAAGTATTCGGAGTAATGGCAATTACAGGGATAAGCCTCCTGATTTCATGTAACGAAACAGCAACGAAAAGCAGTTCTACCCCCGAAACAATACGGCAGCGCGATGACGGGACCATTTCTCTGAAACTCGAAAAGGCTGACTGTTATATCGATATGGACGATCCTTCCGACAATACAGCGGAATGGAACGTAGTTGTTTCAAGGTCAGGTCGGTATAATGTATGGATTTCAAGTGCAACGCTTGATACAAATGATCTGAAATATAAGAATTCAGTGATGGTGAACGTACAGGATAAAATGATCCAGGCTCATCCCGATTGTGATAAGATTGTTGTGAATTCATCTGATGTTCCGTATCCGTATTTCAGAGCAGATTCATTTATAGGCTCACTGTACCTTCAGGATACAGGGCAATTCTATATCCAGATTACAAGTGAAATGATACTTCCGAAGGCATATAATATCACCGGATCTTCTGCCGCGGATATTGCGAAGCTTATTTCAGTGTCCTTTTTGCCTGCTACCCGTTGATTCAATCCATTTTAGTGCATTCACGAATGCCTGAATCCATGGAGTTACCTCATCTTTTTTTCTGTCACCAGGATAATAACCGCATTGCCATGGGAGATATGCCCGTTCAATGTGAGGCATCATCACCAGATGCCGTCCATCCTCGGAACATAAGGCAGCAACGTCATAATCCGAACCGTTAGGATTGGCCGGGTAGTTGTGCCCGGAAAATTTCAAAGGAATATTATAATTCTTTTCAGGATATGGAAGACTGAACTGCCCCTCTCCGTGTGCAACCCAGATTCCAAGTTCCATTCCGGCCATGTTACCAAGCATAACTGAATTATTCGGAAAGATCTTAACACCCAGAAAAGCAGATTCAAACTTTCCTGATTTATTATGAAGAAGCTTTGGCATCTTTTTATGTTCCGGATAGATGAGCCCGAGTTCAGCCATCAGCTGGCATCCATTGCAGACACCAAGCGATAGAGTATCTGTTCTTTTATAGAATTTCTCAAGCGTACTCTTTGCCTTGCTGTTATACCTGAATGCACCTGCCCATCCTTTCGCCGAACCAAGGACATCGGAGTTTGAAAATCCGCCCACAAAAACTATCATGTTTATGTCCTCAAGATCTTCCCTGCCTGAAATTAGATCGGTCATGTGAACATCCTTCACATCAAATCCTGCAAGAAAAAGGGCGTATGCCATTTCCCTGTCGCCGTTTACTCCCTTCTCCCTTATGATGGCTGCCCTGATTCCGCTCTTCTTTCTCCTCTCAGGGGATATACCCATGGATTTAAATGTCCCGTGGAAATCAGCAGCATTTATGTTCAGAATATTTTTTTTATAAGTTCTGAACCTTTCAGATGCAAGCGCCTCTCCGGATTGCCTTCGGTCGAAAAGATATGAGGTGGTGAACCACTTATCCCTCAGCTCGTTAATATCAAGCTTTATTTTAAATTCATCGTTGGAAATAAACAGGCATCTTTCATCCACGGGATGACCAACAGACAGGTATGAGATGCCATGTTCGACAAGTATCTCCGCGACTTCATCCACATCCTTTACCTGGATAAGTATTCCCGGATTCTGACTGAAAAGTATCTTAACTGTATCTTTTTCATTCAGAGCTGAGAGGTTCACTGATATTCCTCCTGATATATTTGAGAAGCACATTTCCAGGAGGGCAGTCAGCATCCCTCCGGCTGATATATCATGTCCCGCAAGGATCATATTACCTGATATCAATCCCTGTACAGTGTCAAACACTTCTGCAAAATAGACGGGATCCTTAACCGCAGGAACATCATCACCAAGCCTGTTCAGTACCTGAGCAAAACTGCTTCCCCCTGGTTTAAAATTATCACGGCTCATATCAATATAGAGGATGCTTGTATAAGGATCGTTCACAATAACCGGCTCTACCGTTTTGTCTATGTTTTTTACTTCACCTGATGCCGAAACAATCAGAGTTCCGGGCGCCAGTATCGTCTGGTCACTGTACTTTTGTGTCATTGAAAGACTGTCCTTGCCGGTAGGTATGTTGATACCCAGGCTTATGGCAAAATCACTTGCTGCTTCTACTGCTTCATAGAGCCTTGCATCTTCGCCGGGATTCCTGCAAGGCCATACCCAGTTGGCCGAGAGCGAAACGCCTCTTATCTTACCGGTAATCGGAGCCCATATAATGTTTGTCAGCGCCTCGGCAATTGATAATACCGAACCTGCAGCAGGATCAACCAGTCCTGCAGCAGGAGCATGACCAAGTGAGATTGCCATTCCATATTTCCCCCTGTAGTCAAGGGCAATGACTCCAAGGTTGTTCAGCGGCAACTGAAGGGGACCTGCACATTGCTGTTTTGCAATTCTGCCGGTCACCGACCTGTCAACTTTATTTGTAAGCCAGTCTTTGCATGCGACTTCCTCGATCTGCAGTACCATCCCGGCGTATTCATACAGCTTTGTGATAGTGTATTCGACTTTTCTGTAACCGGTCTTAACTGTTTTATCAATCATTACTGTTTTCGGAGGATGGCTGAAAAGCGATTCCATCTTTAAGTCAATAGGCTTTTCACCTGTTACAGGATTGATCAGGGTAAATTGCTGATCTCCGGTCACTTCACCGATTATATAGACAGGAGCTCTTTCCCTTTCAGCTATCCTTCTCAGTGTATCTATTGATAATCTGTTCATTACAAGTCCTATGCGTTCCTGGGATTCGTTGCTGATTATCTCCTTTGCAGAAAGGGTCGGATCGCCAATCGGAAGCTTGCTGATGTCTATCCGACCGCCGGCTGATTCCACCAGCTCTGAAAGACAATTCAGGTGTCCGCCTGCTCCGTGATCATGTATTGATATTACGGGGTTCTTTTCCGATTCGCCTAATGCCCTTATGGCATTGTAGACTCTCTTCTGCATCTCAGGATTTGCCCTCTGAACTGCATTTAACTCAATTGAACTGTGATATTTTCCGGTTTCTACGGATGATACAGCACCTCCTCCCATGCCTATCCTGTAATTATCTCCTCCAAGAAGAACAATTAAATCACCCTTTTCAGGTACGCTCTTTTCACTGTCCTTTCTCTTACCGATACCTACTCCTCCTGCCAGCATTATAACTTTATCGTAACCGTATTTTTTCAGGTTTTCGAAATGCTCGAATGTAAGAAGCGATCCGCAGATCAGTGGTTGTCCGAATTTATTACCAAAATCGCTGGCCCCGTTGGATGCTTTAATAAGGATATCTTCCGGTGTCTGGTAAAGCCATGGTCTCTCTTTTGTCTTGTTTTCCCACGAGCGACCGCCGTCAGGGCGGGGATATGATGTCATGTAAACGGCAGTGCCGGCGATCGGGAAAGCTCCTTTGCCCCCAGCTATCCTGTCCCTTATTTCTCCGCCGGTACCGGTTGAAGCTCCATTGAAAGGCTCGACGGTTGTAGGGAAGTTATGTGTTTCAGCTTTCAGTGAAAGCACTGAATCGTAGTCAGTTATTTTAAAGAAATCAGCCTTGTCCTGGCTGGCGGGAGCGAATTGCTCAACAACAGGCCCGCTGATGAATGCACAATTATCCTTGTATGCTGAGACGACCTTGTTATGGTTGACTTTTGTGGTATGCTTGATCATCTGGAAAAGAGACCTCTCCTTTTCTTTACCGTCGATAATAAAAGTGCCATTAAAGATCTTGTGACGGCAGTGTTCTGAATTGACCTGGGAGAATCCGAATACCTCACTGTCAGTTAATTTTCTGCCGATCTTCATGCTGAGTTTTTGCAGGTATTTTATCTCCTCATCGCTGAGGGAAAGACCTTCCCTGTGGTTATATTCAGCTATGTCGTCAACGTATAATACCGGATCAGGCTGCCTGTCAATTGTGAAGATATCCTGATCAAGGCCCTTATACAATGATTGCAGCATAGGATCCCACAATGGTTTTGGTCCGGCTTTATGAAATTCCTCGATCCTCCTGATCCCCTTTATGCCCATGTTCTGTGTTATCTCCACGGCATTTGTGCTCCACGGCGTAACCATCTCCTTGCGGGGCCCGATAAATGTACCTCCCAGCTTTTCTTTTTCAAGCTTTTCAGCATTACCGAAGAGCCATGTCAGCTTGTTGATATCTTTTTTTAACAGCTTTTTTGCAACTCCGACCGTAAAGAGTGTTTTACCGGAGCCTTTGAAGAAGAGAATCATATATAATAACTAATATATTGATTTATAATATGTTAAAAGAAGAAATTCAATTTATTAAGAACAGGTAAATATAATACATGTTTGTGATTCTTT
>CAYWEQ010000012.1:0-4835 GCA_964457185.1 uncultured Rikenellaceae bacterium | reverse complement strand
TCAAGGAAAGCATCTATTGTTGGTTCTTTTCCCCTGAAACTTATGTAAAGTGTTAATGGTTTGTCGGTCCCCCCTTTTTCAAGGATGTTTATCCTGAATGACGCTGCTGTTTCACCGTTAAAGATACCTGTTTCCATGAAATGGTAAAAAGCATCAGCATCGAGTACTTCAGCCCATTTATATCCATAATATCCTGCAGCATATCCTCCGCTAAATATATGAGAAAATGAGGCACTCATATTTGATCCTTCCACCGGGGGAAAGAGTTCCGTCTTTTCCATAACCGCGGATTCAAATGCTGTAATATCATCTGTTACCGGAGCTGGTACCGTATGCCAGGCCATATCAAGAAATCCGAATCCCATCTGCCTGTTACAGGCATAGCCTTCATTGAATGTTGAGGATTCCCGTATCTTTTCTACTATATTGTCATGGATCTTTTCACCTGTCACATAATGAACAGCCCACGATGATAACCATTCTTCCTCGAATGCGTAATTTTCCATAAACTGTGAAGGGAGCTCCACAAAATCCCTTGCAACATTTGTCCCTGACAGGCTTTCATAGTTACATTTTGTAAGAATTCCGTGCAAGGCATGACCAAACTCATGAAGAAAGGTTGTGACCTCATTGAAGGTGAGGAGCGAAGGTTTTGTATCTGTCGGCCTGGTGAAGTTTGCAACTATAGAGATGAGGGGTCTGATATCTATCCCTTTTTCTTTGCGTTGTTCACGGTATCCGGTCATCCAGGCACCGCCGTTCTTCCCGGGTCTCGGAAAGTAATCAGTATAAAGGACTGCAAGAAAAGTATTATCGGAATCATGAACCTCCCATGCTTTTACTTCACTATGGTAAACCGGTATCGTGTCGTTCCTTACGAACTTGATACCATAAAGTTTTGCCGCCAGGGCAAATATTGCTTTCTCTGTATTTTCCAGTACAAAAAATGGTTTAAGGACTTCATCGTCAATGTCAAATTTTGCCATTCTTAGTTTTTCGGAATAATAAGCCCAATCCCATCTTTCAATATTTCCATTGTGACCGTTCTCAAAAGCAAATTTCTTAATATTTTCAAAATCCCTGAGAGCAGCCGGTTTTGAAGCCGTATGAAGTTCATTAAGGAATGTTTCTGCTTTGAGGGTTGAATCAGCCATTCTGTCGCCAAGGATCAGTTCCGCAAAATTATTGAATCCCAGAATCCTGGCTAATTCAAGCCGCAGGTTCACTATTTCCCTGACAAGGTTCCGGTTATCATTTTTATCTCCGTGAAACGCCCTTGATGTATAGGCCTTGTACATCTTTTCCCTGAGTGACTTATTATCACAATACTGCATGAATGGATTATAATTCGGAAAGTGAAGTGTAAATATCCATCCGTCTTTATTCCTTTTTTTTGCTTCCATAGCTGCCATTTCCAGGGCGCCTTCAGGCAATCCGGCAAGATCTTTTATATCTGTAACACGAAGTTCAAATGCATTCGTATCTTCAAGGATATTCTCTTCAAACTGCACAGAAAGCCGGGAAAGCTCCTCCGATATCAGCCTGAAGCGTTTTTTGCTCTCTTCATTAAGTCCGGCACCGCCAAGAATAAAATTCCGGTAGTTCTTTTCCACGAGCATTTTCTGTTCGGTCGTCAGACCTGATGAATCCCTTGAGTCATAGATTTTCTTTACCCTGGTAAAAAGCCTTTCATTAAGGGTTATGTCGTTTGAGAAACGGGAGAGGAGAGGAGCAACATTCCTTGTAACCTCCTGCAGATCTTTACTGGTTTCTGCGCTGTTGAGGTTGAAAAGCACAGCTGTTATATCGTCCAGTTTATTCCCCGACCTGTCAAGTGCAGCAATAGTATTTTCAAAATCAGGAGGTTCCGGGTTTTCAGATATAGCTTTAATATCTTCTGAAGCTGATCTTATAGATTCTTCGACTGCAGGTTTGAAATTGTCAGTTTGAATAACCTGAAACGGAGGTGTTTTGAACGGAGTATCCCATTCCTGAAGAAGAGGATTATTCATTTCTGCAGCATATTCACTGTAAAGCTGTTAATAAAGATCTTCATTTTCTTCCCATTCATCTTTTTTTGGTCCTGCGTATTTTGCCGGATAAGGTTCAGAGCCTTTTGATGCATACCAAAGGATCCTGTTAAACAGATCCTCACCGCCGGTATCTACTCTGTCAAATTCTGGCAACATGCTTTTTCTGGCATAATGAAGTGCCTTGCCGCTTAAACTTATCAACCGAGAATTCATTTCATCTATTTGAATATTAGAAGGTAAAGCTTCAAAAGGAGTTATATCAATTGTATTTCCAAAGCAGTCAGCCATCGGGTTTGCTATTGCATCCTGAATATTCATTGGGGGAAGTCCCAGAATTTGTTCAATAGTCCTTATCATGGAAGGCTGAGTATAATATGTGTGATTTACCGATTTCAACCTGGAATAGGGACTGATTACAAGGCTTACTGTTCGATAAGCGGATATATGGTCCCAGCCATCCTGCGAGTCATCCTCAACCACAAAGATCACAGTACTTTCCCAGAAACGGCTTTTTGAAAATGCCTCAATTATTCGTCCAAGAGCGAGATCATTATCTGCTACCATCGCACGGGGTGTAGGAGAACCAGGTCTGAGTCCTGCTGTGTGATCATTCGGAAGGGCAACGATCATAAGCTCCGGCAACTGATCACCGGACATCTTCTCAAAATCATTTAATTCCCGGATCAGAGCATCAGCTCGCATCTGATCAGTAAATATATGATTGCCATATGATGGGTAGGTCTGACATAGGATATCCTTTACAGGTTCGATTGTTGTGTAATTATGAAAATCGATTTTTTCTCCGGCTTTGTACTTTTTATAGACGCCAGTCCATGTAAGTGTATCGTTATGAATCGGGGATGAAGCTTCTCCATAAATCCTGACCGTCTTCCCATGGTTTAAACAATTATCCCACAGGAAACCGGTTGGTGCATACACCAGTGCATCGTTCTGTACATGAGCATAGCTTCTGAACCAGGCTCTCATATTCTTCTCAATATAGTCAGTAACAATAGATGCATCAGTCCACTGATGTCCATCAGCAGAACATTTACCGGATACATGGAAATTGTCAAGAAGGATAAATTCTTCACATAGCTTATGAGTATTAGGAGTGATCTGAGAACCATATATACACAGAGCAGAATCTCCTCTGCCCTTTTTGACGTCGCCCAGGACCTGGTCGTAAGTGCGGTTTTCCTTAATTATATAAACCACATGCCTGAAAACTGAAGGTTCACCGATCCTCTCTGGAAATGGTTTAGGCTGGGCCTCCTCTCTCGGTATTTCCATTGTTGTCATTGCCCTGGAAAGATCATTTACAGCGATAACTGTGTCTGTATATGCTTTAAGTCTTTTCTGGTCCGGAACTGGAATAACCGACACCGAGGCCTTCATATTATGTGAATTATAAATAAGGTTAGGGGACTCTTTGGTCTTTATACCGCTATTTGCCCCTTCAGCTTCAAGGTTACAAACATATAGTTGATCTGGTTTAAGGATATTTATGGATGAAGGATAAGCTCCTGTCGGAATAAAGCCGATTACTTTGCTCTCATTATTCATTCCATTGCGAGTGGCATTTTTACCAAGCTCTATTACTGCGAGCGCGTTATCCATTCCATTTGCAACGTACAGTATTTTTTCGTCCGGTGAAAGACAAAGCCCGTTCGGTGAATCACCCCAGAATGGATTTATCTCCGGCTGAAGCCTGACGCTTATTGTTTCTGCTATTCTGTCCTTTAAAGTATTAATGACGGTTACATTATCACTGTTGGAATTGGTAATGTAAATGAATTTGCCACTTTTATTTCTGATGATTTCATTTGGATGGAGCCCGACAATTATTTCCCTGATTACTGATCCATTATTTGGATTAATAACACTTACACTGCCTTCGCGTGTACTTCCTCCAGCTGAGTTGTCAACTCTGGCAAGGCTCCATGGGACACCTGCTACTTCCTTGTCTCCGGCTTCAGGATGCCGGCCTGCCCAGTTGGTAACATACAGTTTGCCTGAAGCTATAGCCAGCCCATAAGGAGCCACACCTGTATTTGCTGTCCAAATAATTTGCCCTGTTTTGAGATCATTCTTAACCAATTTGTCGTCCCCGTTGAGTACAACATATAAATATTCTCTGTCGGCTTCACGGTTTATAAGGATTTCATTCGGCAAAGCCATCTCAGCATCGCTGGTTGCTTTATATTCGAATATTGAACCAAACTCAGCTCTCTCTCCATTCCATTTTGCAGAGACTACAAAAGAACGCTTATTTTTACCTATGGCGCTCCAAAATACTTCCGGTCCGTTGTCCCCTTTATGCCATATAATTCCTGAGTAAGTGTTCATTCCTCCTGCAAGAAGGGGATGACTGGTATTAGGGAGAAGTGTTTTTACTTCATTATCTGAAGTACTTATGAAAACAATTGTGAATCTTTCCAGAACAGCAAGCCATTTTCCATCGGGTGACAATGCTGCATCGAGTGCATGATTCTCCTGTAATCTGTTACCAAAATAAATCTGGGAACCCGCTGGCTGTATAAACCGGTTATATGGAAGTTGCACCTTGTGCGGGTTTTGTTGAATCTGAACTGTCTGCCCCAGGGTATATATATTTACAGATGCAGTAATAAGCAGGGCAATAGAAAGAGGCTTAATTATGGGCATTAATCATTGTTTGTTTAGTGTGGCAAGATAAAAAAAGAGACTGAATTTTAATCTCAGTCTCTCTTAATCTTTTAAGCAGTTTTTCAGAATGGCAGATCGCTCAGTTCATCATTTTCCGGTGGGATATCCTCAAGA
>CAYWEQ010000011.1:0-33870 GCA_964457185.1 uncultured Rikenellaceae bacterium | reverse complement strand
ACCATTGTATAATGGATCATATCAAGAAAGATGATCCTGTCCCCTGGCTTTAGCTCTTTGTCGAACGACCAGTCACCAACGAAATCACCGGAGAGGCATGAGCTGCCGCCTAAGCGGTATGTTGGTTTTCCGGGGAGCGGATCAGTGGCTCCGATGATCTTCGGTTTATAAGGCATTTCAAGGCAGTCGGGCATATGAGCAGTAAAGGAAACATCAAGAATAGCTGTTTTAATACCCTGGTTCTCAACAATATCTTCAACAGTTGCTACAAGTTCTCCGGTTTCCCATGCAAAAGCGCTTCCCGGTTCAAGTATGACATGGAGCCCTGTCCTTTTCCTGAAATCCTTCAATATTTTTATGAGGTGAGCGGTATCATAATTCCTGCCCGTTATCAGGTGGCCGCCACCCATGTTTATCCATTTCAGTGCATGGAAATGTATGCCGAATTTGTGTTCAACAACATTAAGCACTTTTCCCAGGGCATAGGAATCCGATTCAAACAGAACATGAAAATGGAGTCCTTCAATTCCTTCAGGCAAACCCGCCTTCAGATCATCTGAGGTTATTCCCAGCCTCGATCCCGGTGAGCAGGGATCATATATTCCATGGCTGATCTCAGAAAACTCCAGATTTATTCTCAGTCCCGGCGATATCTTTTTCGAATATTTTTGTAATATATTCGAATACTTCTTATATTGTTCCAGTGAGTTGAAGCTGATATGTGAACTATATTCCAGGATTTCTTCAAACTCAATATCCTTATAAACAGGTGAATAAGTATGAGCAGGAGATCCGATCTCCTCAAAGCAGAGCCTTGCTTCATGCAGCGAACTCGCAGCTGCACCTGAGATATACTCCTTAAGTATCCCGAAGACGCCCCACATGGAGAATCCCTTGAAGGCAAGGATTATCTTAGCGCCTGATTCATCAGAGACACGTTTAATTAAAGAAAGATTATTTCTAAATCTTTCTTCATCAATTACATAGCACGGAGATGGTATTTGTGAGTAGTCTATCACTATAGTTCCTTTTGCCTTTGTACCGTTGTACCGTTGTACCGCTGTGCCGTTATAATTCAAGGTCAACATCATGTAGTTCCACCCAGGGTAATCCCAGTAAATTGAGTTGTTCCATGAACGGATCAGGGTCAAATTCTTCCACATTGAATACACCCGGCTTTTTCCAGATTCCTTTCAGGTACATCATTGCACCTAAAGCAGCCGGGACTCCAGTTGTATAACTCACTGCCTGAGCCCCTGTCTCTTTATATGCAGCCTCATGGCTGCAATTATTATAGATGTAGTATGTTTTTCCCTTTCCGTCTTTTATCCCTCCAATCCGGCAGCCTATAGAGGTCCATCCCTTATAGTTCTCACCAAGCTCTCCCGGATCAGGGAGTACTGCTTTCAAGAACTTTATAGGAACAATTTCCCTTCCGTCGAACATAACAGGTTCAATACCAGCCATGCCTATATTCTGAATTACCCGAAGATGTGTCAGATACTCCTGTCCGAAGGTCATCCAGAACCTTGCTCTTTTAAGGGTTGGATAATTCTTTACAAGAGATTCCAGTTCTTCATGATATATGAGGTATGATTCTTTCGGACCAATACCGGGATAGGTCAAAGGCTTATGGATCTGATGAGGTTTTGTAAGGACCCATTCGCCGTTCTCCCAGTACCTACCTTTCTGTGTAACTTCACGGATATTTATTTCAGGATTGAAATTTGTTGCAAACGGTTTTCCGTGATCACCTGCATTGCAGTCTACAATATCGAGGTAATGCAGCTCATCAAAATGATGTTTTGCTGCATATGCTGTAAATACTGATGTTACGCCAGGATCAAAACCGCATCCCAGGATCGCCGTTATTCCCGCTTTCTGATATTGCTCCTGGTATGCCCACTGCCATCTGTATTCAAATTTAGCCTCTTCCAGAGGTTCATAATTGGCAGTGTCGAGATAGGCAACACCGGTTTCAAGGCAGGCATCCATTATATGAAGGTCCTGGTACGGAAGTGCAACATTGACCACAATATCAGGATTATACGATCTGATCAGTTTTACCATTTCCGGGACCTTATCTGCATCAATCTGTGCTGTCCGGATCCGATCTTTTCCGATCCTTTCAGCAATGGTGTCGCATTTTGATTTTGTGCGGCTGGCCAGCATTATTTCGCTGAAGACCTCCGGCAGGGAAGCCATTTTATGGACCACCACGGTTCCGACGCCCCCTGCTCCAATGACCAATACTCTTCCCATATAACCTGGTTTTGATAAGTATAAGGTTCAGCCTGAAACTTCAGTTTGTCTCAAATATAACATTAAAAAATGACCATTCAATGGATTTTTTAAGATCCGGAATAAAGTAACCTGCCATTCATTTCATTCTATCCGGGAAAACTTTTTCTGACTATCTTTACTCACATATTGCCGGTTATGAAGCTGATCAATCCACTGATAATCCTGAGGATACTGAGTTCAATTATGCTGATTGAGACAATCTCATTCATGATCTGCCTGCCGGTAGGTGTCATTTATAAAGAATCTTTGCTCCCATTCATTCTTTCTTCGGCAATTACCGGAATTTTATTTATTATTCTAAGGATTGTTACAAGAAAGGCAGATACAACTAAAATAAGCAACCGCGACAGTTACCTTGCTGTAACCCTTTCGTGGCTTGTTTTTTCACTCATTGGCACATTGCCATATCTTATCAGCAGTACAATTCCTTCATTCATTGATGCTCTTTTTGAATCAGCTTCCGGATTCACAACAACCGGAGCTTCGATAGTAACTGATATTGAAAGCCTTCCGTATTCGATTCTTTTCTGGAGAAGTTTTACTCACTGGATCGGAGGACTAGGAATTATAGTTCTGGTAATCATCATTCTGCCTTCACTAAGGATACCTGCCCAGCAATTATTGGTCCTCGAATCATCCCTTAAAGAAAAAATACACCCAAAGACAAAAGCAATCGGATTCAGGTTATTATTTATATATCTCGGACTTACAGTATCTGAAGTTGTCTTTCTATATCTTGGAGAAATGAATCTCTTTGAAAGCATATGCCATACTTTCGGAACAGTTGCCACAGGGGGATTCTCTACCAGAAATGCAAGTATTGCCGAATACTCTGCCTATACACAGTATGTAATAACAGTTTTTATGCTGTTATCAGGTATCAGCTATGTGGCTTACTATTATATTATAAAACTGCAGTTCAGCAAAGTAAAAAATAATGAAGAATTATGGTTTTATTTAGGAACGATCACCATTTCTGTGGTTATTGTCGTGGCAATATTACTTTCAAAATCAAACGCACCCTTTGAACCGGTTTTCAGGGAAGGACTTTTTCAGGTCATTTCAATTATCACCACAACCGGTTATGTTACTGCTGATTATTTATTATGGCCGCCTGCTGGTGTTATCCTGTTATTTATTCTATTATTTGCAGGAGCAAATACAGGTTCATCTACAAGCAGTATCAAGATGGCAAGACACCTCATTGTCCTTAAAAATATCAGGAATGTTTTTAAAAAGCTTATTCACCAGAATGTTATCACACAAATAAAACTAAACGGACTGTCTCTTTCGGAAAAAGTAAATACCTCGATAATCTCATTTGTAATGATTTACCTGTTCATCTTCCTGTCAGGTACAATCATCATTATACTGACAGGACTCGATCCCATTACTTCAGCAAGTGGTGTAGCAGCAACATTAGGTAATGTTGGTCCGGCACTCGGGACCCTGGGGCCGGTATGCAATTATTCCCACATCCCGGGAATCAGCAAGCTGGTTTTCATCGTACTCATGATAGTTGGGAGGCTTGAAATCATAACGGTTTTTGTTCTCTTTACAAGGTCGTTCTGGAGACTATAATCGGCTCTGCCTGAAACCGGTGTTCAGCTTACGAGGACCGAGGACGCGGGAGCAAATGACTTTAAGTCCCAATATATGTTTATATTTGTACCCGGCTTTTTAACCGGGGTGTATGAAGCTTATCAATCCTTTGATCATACTCAGGATCCTGAGTATAATTCTTCTGATCGAAACTATCTCATTCCTGTTATGTATTCCGGTTGCACTGATATATAAAGAGGAGTCATCTCCTTTTTTACTGTCATCCCTGATAACCTTATTCATTTACCTGGTTTTCAGTATTGCGAGCACAAAAGCTGACACGAACAAAATTACCATGCGGGACGGGTACCTGGCAGTCACTCTGTCGTGGATTACTCTTACCTTGTTCGGATCGTTGCCATACCTTATCAGCGGCACAATTTCATCTTTCATCAATGCTTTATTTGAATCAACATCAGGATTTACAACCACCGGAGCATCAATACTAACTGATGTTGAGATCCTTCCGTATTCAATTCTGTTCTACCGAAGCCTGACTCACTGGATAGGAGGCCTTGGAATAATTGTGCTGGTAATCATTATCCTGCCCTCGCTCAAAGTATCAGGATACCAGTTATTCAGCCTTGAATCCTCATTGAAGGAAAAGATTCATCCAAAAACACAGGCTGTCGGATTCAGAGTGATGTTAATTTACCTGGGGCTCACTCTTGCGGAAATTATTCTGTTGTGGCTGGGTGATATGACCCTGTTTGACAGTGTCTGTCACTCATTCGGGACAATCGCAACGGGAGGTTTCTCAACAAGGAATAACAGTATTCAATTTTATTCAGATTACAGCCAGTATGTGGTAATGATATTCATGCTGCTTGCAGGGACAAGCCAGGTTGTATACTATTATCTGTTTAAATTCAATTTCAGGAAGGTAAGACAGAACGAGGAATTGTGGTTTTTCATAACTATTGTCATCATTGCAGGAGCAATAGCGACTATTATCCTTCATTCCAGTTCCACACGCACCTTTGAAGAAGCATTCAGGGAAGGCTATTTTCAGATCGTTTCGATCATAACCTGCACCGGATTTGCAACGACAGATTATCTTTTCTGGCCTTCAGCCGGTCTTGTTCTGATATTTATCCTGATGTTTGCCGGCGGGATGACCGGATCAACTAGCGGCGGGATAAAAATGGCAAGACACCTGATAGTGCTGAAAAACATAAAAAGTGTTTTTATAAAATTGGCCCACCCCAGGGCACTTGCATCAATCAGGCTTAGCGGAAGGCTGGTGACGGAAAACATAAATAACACCATAATCTCTTTCGTTGTACTCTATCTTTTCATTTTTATAGCAGGTACCATCATTGTTGTTATTACAGGCATCGATCCCGTAACTTCAGCAAGTTCAGTTGCAACCTGCATGGCCGGAATAGGTCCGGGACTGGGTACAGCAGGACCCATGAGCAATTATGCCCATATGCCTGAACTTAGCAAAATAGTCCTGAGCCTTCTTATGATATTAGGAAGGCTGGAGATCATCACGGGATTTGCGCTCTTCAGCAGGTCGTTCTGGAAAATCTAGAAATTTCGGATTCCGGATTTCGGATTTCGGATTGCGGATAGCGGATTGCGGATTTATTTTCTGAAGAATTCCCTTGCATTTTCCACGTCTTCGGGAGTACCTACAGTAATCCAGTAACCTCCGTCCTCCCTGTAGGTGAAGATTTTGTGTGATTCTGCCAGGTGAAGATATAGTGCTGTCATGGTATAAACACCATCACTCATGTAATTGAATATTTCGGGCTCAATGATATGTCTTCCTGAAAAAGCTATTTCTGATAGATCTTCCGTTTCCTCACATGCAATAATTCTTTCTCCTGTCACTTTGTTGCACCAGCCTTTCATCAAGCCTTCCTTATCAATGAGAAGATACCTTTTCCCTTCGCGGTTCCTGACAGCAAGTGTTGCCAGTCCCTTCATTTTCAGGTGATGCCGGTACAACACAGAAAGGTCCAGGTCAGTAATTGTATCAGCATTATATAAAAGGAATGGATTGGTATCAAAAAAATCCCTGGCCTTGAAGAGCCCGCCGCCAGTTTCAAGGAGCATATCCCTTTCGTCCGATACAGTAATTTTAAATCCATCCCTGATCAGCCTTTCTATTTCATCCTCAACCATATCTGCCAGGTGATGCACATTGATGATGATGTCTTCAAATCCATAGGCTGAACAATTCTCAACAGCAAGACGAAGGAGACTCTTCCCGTTCACTTCAAGAAGCACCTTTGGAATATTATCAGTAATTTTTCCAAGCCGTGTGCCTTTTCCGGCTGCAAGGATCATTGCCTTCATTCGACAAAATTTAATGATGCTCTAAAGAAAGTCGTTGAAATATTTGCGATTCAGGGATCGATCTGACTGTATGGTATAATTCAGGCAGTGTAATATGGCTTTCAGCCAGAAGCATGATCTGTGTCAGCAGACTGACACCCGGTACTATGCTTTCGGTGAATGTTGGTTTCTGCTCATACAGGCCTCTGAAGCCGAAAGCTCCCAGCGCCTGCATCACCCTTATCATGCTGAAGCCGGCATAATAGCCTCTGAATTTCGTCTTATCCTCATGTGATATCTGACAGAATTTCTCAATATAATAATCGAGGATCTCATCCCTGTCAGCCTGCAGCATCGGGATTTTTGCATCGTACAACAGGGAGGCAACATCGTACTGGGGAGCTCCTTTCCTGCCGCCCTGGTAATCAATGAACCATGGCTCATTCCCGATTACCATTATATTAGCTGTCTGAAAGTCCCTGTAAAGGAAATAGTCCTGTCCCGTTTCAAGCAGGTAATCGGCCAGAGAGACAAAGTCCTGCTCAAGGCTGCGTTCATTAAAAGGAACTGCCAGAAGCTTCAGCAGCATGTACTTGAAATAATTAAGATCCCACATCATTGACTGGCGGTCAAAGCTCCGGTGCGGGTAACAGAGATCAAGATTAAGCCCTTTTATACCTTGGGTCTGAAACAAGATCAGAGTATCAATTATTTTACGGTAGAGTTCTTTCGTTTCTGAATTGAAGTTTGAGATATCACTTCTGCCATGAAGCCATGTGTACAGGTTCGTGTCACCAAGATCCTTCAGGTAATAAACAAATTTACCGGGAAGGTATCCGTAAATTTCCGGTACAGGAAGGCTTTTGGTAATGAAATGGTTAGTGAATCCCACAAATGCTTCGTTTTCCTCCAGGTTGGGATTATAGGCTCCGATGATACTTTTACTGCCTTCTTCTATTCTGAAATATCTCCTGTCGGAACCTGATCTCGGAAGAGGTGTGGTCATAATATCTGAACCGCCGAACAGCTCTTTGTAACCTTCTGATATTATTTCAATTTCAGTCATGCTTTTATCTTTTAACCACGGAGTTTATCACCGAGTTGCACTGTCTATATGCCATTGTACCATTGCACCATTGTACCGTTGTACCGCTAAAGTCTTATCAATATCTTCTTTTTATACAATATTAATGCGATCACCCATATCAGTAACATCTGTATCAATGCAAACATAAGGCTTCCGTTCATATTTCCTGCGACCGGAATGCAAATCTTTTCATAAAACCATGAATAAAGGCTTGTATTCTCCTGTATTTTAATGAAATACATCAATCGTGTCCATATTCCGGCAAGAACGAAAGAGAACAGGGCGTTCATGCCGAATACCATAAAAAAAAGTCCCCATTTCTGGAATCTAAGAACGTCAGCAAGATAATAAATAACAGCCAGTACTGCCATTGCCCAGCCTGCCGTATAGAGCACATATGAACTTGTCCATATCGGTTTATTGACCGGGAAGACAAGGCCCCATAAAAGACCCAGCCCGGCTGATGCAACTCCAAACAGGAGGAGCTTTAAAACTGTTCTGCCTGATGGTGTTTCTTTGCCAAGTATTTCGCCAATGAAATACCCGATCAAGACAGTACCTATTGCCGGCAGTGTACTCAGCAATCCCTCAGGGTCAAAAGGCACTCCGTATCCCCTGTACAGATGGTTTGTTCCAAGTATTGCAGCATCAACCTTCTGCACAAGATTTCCTTCAAGGCTGTATGGTTCTGGTCCGCCGAATAATGCCAGCAGTGCCCAGTAGAGAACCAGGAGAATGGCTGTGACAATCCAGAGATATTCACGTCTGACTGCCAGGCAGATGACAGCTCCTATGCCATAAGCAACAGCAATCCTCTGGAGGACTCCCATTATCCTGAGTGTTGAATAGTCCCTGTTGAAGTAAGGGAATATTGCCAGGAAAATACCAACAGCAAAAATGGCAATTGTCCGCCTGAGTATTCTCAGCAGTGATCCGGTGTTGATCTCATGTCCATACTTCTTAAAAGAATACCACATTGAGACGCCCACGATGAAAAGGAAGAAAGGAAAAACAAGATCGGTGGGAGTGCATCCATGCCATTTTGCATGGCTAAGGGGAGGATAAACATAATTCCAGCTACCTGGGGTGTTCACTATAATCATGAAGGCGATTGTTAATCCCCTGAATATATCAAGCGAAACAAGCCGGTTGCTGCCTTTTGCCATATTCAAATCCTAAAAAGCTATAAAAATAGCAATATAGATCAATGATCAGTTGTGGAACATTTTTATTTTTTCGGTGATCCCTATCCCGGGTTTTTCATTAAGGGTTATCTTGCCATCGGTGATGGTAACGCCTTCGTAACAATCGTTGCT
Organism: uncultured Rikenellaceae bacterium; assembly: GCA_964457185.1. Lineage (GTDB taxonomy): Bacteria > Bacteroidota > Bacteroidia > Bacteroidales > VadinHA17 > LD21. Next base: position 25,275 of record CAYWEQ010000011.1, on the reverse strand, counting down.
TATCAGCAGATTACCATCAAGGTCGGCCCATTGAGCCAGCGGTGAGAGCTGCGCAGCCGCTGATATTGCACATGATGTTTCGGTCATACAACCGATCATCACCTTCATCCCCATCCCGCTTGCCATCAGGGCAATCTTGTATGCCGCATTCATTCCTCCGCATTTCATCAGCTTGATGTTTATTGCGGAATATACTCCTTTCATCGTGAGAAGGTCATCTATTGTCTGCAGCGCCTCATCCGCAACAACCGGGACGGGTGAATTTGCATTAAGCCAGGCAATATCATCTGTCATGGTTTTCGGCATCGGCTGCTCAAGGAATATTACATTATTTTCTTTAAGCCAGTATGCCATTTCAAGGGCGTAGTTCCTGTCTTTCCATCCCTGGTTGACATCCACACAGATCGGTTTGTCCGATATGCTCCTTATAGTTTCAACCATTTCCTTATCATTGCCAAGTCCAAGCTTTACTTTCAGTATTTTATAAGGTTCTGCCTCAGCAACTTTCTGCCGGACGACCTCAGGGGTATCAATGCCGATCGTAAAGCTTGTAAAGGGAGTTTTCTCAGGATCAAGGCCCCAGAGCCTGAACCATGGTTTCCCTGTCAGCTTCCCGACAAGGTCATGCAGAGCTATGTCTACAGAGGCTTTAGCTGCATAGTTGCCAGGCATGATTCCGTCAAGATATGCCACTATATCCTCAATGAGGAAAGGATCTTTAAACTGTGAAAGGTTAACCTGAGAAAGAAATTTTATCACTGTTTCATGACTTTCTCCCAGGTATGGAGGCATTGAGGCTTCACCGTAACCTTTTTGTCCGTCGTACTCAATTTCTGTAAGCACAACTGGTGTAGTGGTGCGTGAGCTGGTCGCCAGCGTAAACACATGTTTAAGCTGAAGCTCATACGGTATAAACGTGAGCTTCATTGTTTTACTCTTTCGTTTCATTGAGGATGTTGTTTTTACCGGAGCAGCAATAGCACCTGCTCTGCCGGAAATCATTGCACCTGCCATCAAGGAGCAGTATTTCAAAAAATCCCTTTTCTTCATTTTACAGATTGTTATACCAGCTATGATGAGCTACTGACTCTGTTCCTTTCTGAGAATCTTCAACGATAACTCTGCGTGCTCCCATTATTGTTTTTTTCAGATAACTGCTGTAGTTGATGCGGGTCGAATCAAGGCTGTTTATCCTGACCATTCCGGATGAATGTATCACTTCAGTATCGCCGATATACATTCCGACATGTGTGATTCTTTTTTCTCCCTTATCATTAAGATGTCCGAAGAAGATCAGGTCACCCGGTGCAAGAGAATCGCAGGATGAAGAAATGTCAACAGGCTCTCCGTATGAAAACTGTTGCGAGGCATCGCGTGCCAGAACGATACCGCCTGTAAAAAATATTATCTTGATAAATCCGCTGCAGTCTATCGCCTTGGAAGATGTTCCTCCCCACATATACGGCGAGCCGTTCAGCGATTCAGCAAATTGAATCATCCTGTCAGGATCGGGTTTGATTTCGGCGCACCACTTATCAAACTCAGCAGTCTCCTTTTTACTGACAATCCCCCTTCTTCCGTCAGGAAGCTCAACAGTATAATAATCCCTGCTTTCTGATATCTTTTGCAGGACAGCACCTGCAGTAATATCCGAGATCACACCGCTTCCGTCAGTTTCAGACATGATATCGCCTGATTTACAGGTATATATCAACCTGTCAGACAGTTTCCATTCTGCGATTTCATCTTCATCCATTTCACTTATGCTGCTGTCAGTTGTCCATCCAAGGTAATGATCCGGAGTTTGTATCAGCAACCAGCTTCCGCCGGTTTTAAGGATTTTCACAGGGGTTCCCATTACAGCCTGAGAGACCTGTTCGCTTGCAAAGGATGGTTTGCTTTTGATGTTACAGACACTTACTGTGACCAATCCCCACCTTTTTTCTGTTCCTGAAGGATCGGGAAGGATTTTAAGACTGTCAAAGATCTGCAGTCCCGTGTTTCCCAGATAACTGATTATTTCATTTTTTGCTTCGGGTAAGTTTGTTTCGCCTTTTATTACCAGGGCATCACCTGCTAACATATTCACAGTAAACCTGCAGATACCCTCACGTTCATCAGGGACCCATTTGACTGCTATTGAGTCAATATCTTTCTGTATCTGAAGCGGCACTTCCCTGGTTCTGCATCCGGTGACCAGAAGTAATAAGATCAGAATAACTTTGAATCTCATAATTTTATAAAATGTTGTATCCCATTTCACAAAATTATAAATTGCCGTCATATTAAGGCTATGTATGAGACACAGAGTTATTACATTCATGACAATTCTTACGGTAATCCATATTTTTATCGTAACCTGCACTCTGCAGGGACAGCCTGTTGAAACAGGCCTGGAGGTTCTTGTTAAAAGCAAGTTTGAAATATTAAAGGGCAAAAAAGTGGGATTGATAACCAATCCCACCGGAGTCAACAGGGATTTACAATCCTGTATTGACCTTTTATATAACGCACCCGGTGTTAAGCTTACCGCTCTTTACGGGCCTGAGCATGGAGTGAGAGGTGATTATACTGCAGGTGAGATCATAGGATCGGCAACTGATCCCTCCACAGGTTTACCCGTTTACAGCTTGTATGGAAACACCAGAAAACCAACTAAAGAGATGCTCAAAGGGATAGATGTTCTTGTGTATGACATACAGGATATCGGATCCCGGTCATACACATATATCAGCACCCTGGGGCTTGCCATGGAGGCTGCTGCTGAAAGTAATATCCCGTTTATCGTCCTTGACCGGCCTAATCCTCTTGGCGGGTTCAGGATGGAAGGGCCGCTGGTAAGGGAGGGATTCATATCTTTTGTGAGCCAGTATCCTATCCCTTATGTTCATGGGATGACTGTCGGTGAGCTTGCATTATACCTGAATGGGGAAGGGCTTCTTGAAAACGGCGTAAGATGCGATCTGAAAGTTATAAAGATGAACGGATGGAAAAGAGATATGTCCTTTGAGGATACCGGGCTGCCCTGGGTTCCCTCCTCTCCTCATATACCTCATGCTGTAACAGCCTGCTATTATCCCGCCACCGGTATCACAGGTGAATTGTATGTTGCAAGCATCGGGGTCGGTTACACATTGCCATTTCAGATGTTTGCAACTGAATGGTACGATGCTGACTCGCTTGCCCGGAACCTTAATTCGCTTGATCTTCCCGGTGTTATTTTCAGACCCGTGCATTACAAACCATACTACAGTGTTTCACAGGGTAAAATGGTACACGGGGTCCAGATACATCTGACGGATATCAGAATAGCACCACTGTCGCTCATTCAGTTCTACATACTGCAGGAAGCATGGAAACTATGGCCCGGAAAAGATATTTTTGCCATCTGTGAAAAGGCGAGGCTCGATATGTTCGATAAGGTTTGCGGAACCGACCAGGTAAGAATCCTGTTCACAAAGACCTGGAGAGTAGATTCCATCATTGATATGTGGACCGGCGATATTCCGGCTTTCAGGACCAGGGCCGGTAACTATTTCCTGTATTGAAAGAGATTCATTATAATCTGTAACTACCCTGTTTCTCCCTCCATGCTCTTTTCCAGTTCACGGGCATGAATGAGAAACTCATCCACCTTCATCTCCTTATGAAATATCATACCGTGTGTTGCCCTTATCTTCGGGCTTTCATGCTGATAGAAGAAATCCTTGCCCAGGATCAGTTGCACACGCTTGAACTGTTCAACCCATATCTGCTGGGAAAGATCGCTGAAAGGCCCGTCAAGCTCGTAGCTCGGGAATGAAGCATCAACCTGGCTTATATAGCAGTTCATGAACGACCGGTCGAGTATTGCCATTGAATTCAGGGATACGGGAGTGAATATATTAGCATCAGCGGGATGGAATCTGAACCAAACATTCCTGTAACCAATTATCCTGAGCGCCGAAGTGTCAGTCTCCTTTTTCCACTGCCGCAGTGCTTCTGCGAGTGCCTGCAGAACCTTATAATGAGTATCGGGGCCTGATCCTTCCGGATCAAAAGCAAGGCTTACAATTGTAGGCTTAACGCGTCTGAGCATATCAAGGATGGGTTCCACGTCCCTCTCACTTTGAGGCTGGGGTGTAAATATGTCTCCGGTATAGAATCCAAGACGGAGGTGCTCGATGTCCTGAACTTTAACCCCGTAATGAGCCCAAACCAGCTCTTCCTCATATTCGCGGAGCATTCCTTTAAGCTTCTGAATATCAGGAGAATTCTTTTCCCCGCTATAGCTTGATTTCAATAATTCAATATTCTTTTTTATCCGGTCTGTCAGCTCTTCCCGGGATTTCAGTCTGTAAATATGTACCATCACCCTGATCATCCTGTGACAAATACCTCTTAATTTACCTGCTTCATCTTTAGCCGCTATCTTATCAAGATAATGGCTCACATCCTTATCAAATTTGTATTTGTATCCCTGATCAAAAAAATCCGGATATTCAATCATATTAATCTTATCCTGCTCTATATGATTAAGTGTCTCTTCAAGAAGATTCTGGAGCATAATGTTTGTAACAGCAGTAAATCCTGATGTAAATACTGCAAAATGAAATTTATTGGAAGTAATTCGAAGCTGAGGAATAATACACGGGAAAATACCCAGCATTATATCGTCATGATGGGGTCCGGTGTGGAGAAAGGTTTGATTTTGTTCTTTTTTATTACCGGCTTCAATTTTCTTTTTTGTTGCTTCAATGACTTCCTTCACCCGCTCCATGCTCAGGCCGGGAATGAGGCAGCAGTACCTGTCATTTCTGAGGTCATCTATTTCCAGTTTATGTGCGTATTTATCAATTCTCTGACACAGGTCAAAAATTGCCTTTTCCGTTTTTTCAAAGGTCCATTCGCCTTCCTTGAAGTACTTTTCAATGCAGTCATTAAGCAGAACTGCTGCTCCCTCGGTAAGGTAGAAGCGAGCATTCTTCTGCCTTTGCAGGACAGTTGCCGGGTAAAGGTTATCAGGCGGATTTTCAAGAGCATTTCTCACAACAGGAGCCTTAGCCTCGCCGGCTGCGAAGATTATTGTAACACCATCAGGGTTGCAGGTAATTGTTCCCAGCCCTATTGTTATTACCAGCCTGGTCCTTGATACTTCAATTCCACCGAGGTCGCCAGCCGATGCAGCCTGTGTTTCAAAGTTGGTAGCCGTCAAACGGGTTGAGGAATTATGATCACTGCCTCGTGTATTGAAGGCTATATGACCGTCAGGGCCCATGCCCCCAAGGAAGAAACCTATCCCTCCCATTTCCCTGATCCTGTTCTCATAGCCGGTACACCAGTTATCTATGCTGAAAAGAGAAGCCTGCTGCAACTTTTCGAGCGGAGTAACAGCCTCCCTGTTCCTAAGGGTCAGGTCAATACGGTTGTCGGGGAATACTTCGGAAAAATGTTTACCCCGGGACAATGGTATCTCGTCGGCATTTATCAGCAGAGCCCTGCCAGGATCAAGATCAAATCCCTTTATGTAATAATTCATTACATAATCATAAAAGCTGTTATGGTGTTTCGGATTAATGGGATAGAACTCATCAATCTGAACGAAGTGCAATCCTTTAAGCGAAGGTTTCCTGGTCAGGAAGAGGCCGTTCTCTTCCATCAGCTTTCGGTTCTCCGGTTTGTTCCAGCCTTCCAGAAGCCTTTGCGTCCATTTAATAAAATACTCAGGGGTCTTGCCGGTTGGAAGACTGATCTTTCCTTCAGGATTTTCAGCCAGCCATTCCAGGAATCTCAGTGAACTAATCAATCCAAGGTCAGGGAAATTCTTTACAATTATGTAAGGTATCTTAGTGGAAAAATCTTTTCTCCCCGAGCGGTTGAAAAACGACTGCTCTACCTTTGATAATCCTTCTATCTCCATAGTTCCATGTTTTAATTACATCCCAATCTCAATCTTTAATAAGTGCTTCAAACAGGATCTCTGCAGGGTGCAGGGCGGTTCTTCCCGTACCTTCCGATATGTGGTGCCTGCATGATGTTCCGGGCGCAGCAATTATGGTATCTTCTGACGCTGACCTCACGGCAGGGAAAAGCACCATCTCCCCTATCTTCATACTCAGTTCGTAATGTTCCTTTTCATACCCGAATGCTCCCGCCATCCCACAGCATCCGCCCGGAATTTCATCAACCATGTAATTGACCGGTATTGAAAGCATTTTCTTTGTAAATCCTGTTGAAGATATTGCTTTCTGCTGACAATGACCATGAAGTTTAATACTTAATTTTTCAGATGTGAACTGACCTGAAGTGATCTTTCCATTATCGAATTCCCGGCAGATAAACTCTTCAAGCAATATAGCCCGCTCGCCCAGCCTTCCTGCATCATCACGTAAACGTGGGTTGACAATCTCTGGATACTCATCCCTGAATGTCAGTATCGCTGACGGCTCCAGTCCTAATAGGGGCGACTCTTCAGTAATTATCTCTTTCAGCAACAGCACGTTTTTATTGGCAATTTTCTTCGCGCTCCTGAGCATTCCCCTGGACAGGAAGGTTCGTCCGCTTTCCCTGTGTTTCGGGATAGCGACCTGGTAACCCAGCTTCTCAAGGAGAAGGATAGTTTTTATGCCCAGGTCGGATTCATTGTAGTTTGTGAATTCATCGGCAAAGAGATAAACCCTGGTCTTCTTTTCTGTCTGATTGTCCCGATGCCTGCGTCCCCAGGCTTTCAGTGTTGTTTTTGACAGTGAAGGTATCCTGCGCTTTTCCTCAAATCCGATCATTTTCTTAAAGATCCCCAGACCTGTGATAAAATTAGTTACAGGACGGAAAACCATTCCCAGGCTGTTTATCCGCGGCAGCCACCCGATCAGCCAGGTCCTGAAAGGGACACCGTGAATTTCATAATAATGCTGCAGGAATTCAGCCTTGAACCTGGTCATGTCGACATTGGAAGGGCATTCCGATTTACACGCCTTGCATGAAAGACAGAGATCCATCACCTGGTAGATCTCCTCATGATCCCATGGATATTTCTGTCCGGAACGGGTAAGGAATTCGCGCAAAATATTTGCCCTGCCTCGTGTTGATTTATCCTCGTCGCCGGTGACCATGAAAGTTGGACACATCGTCCCTCCGATAATTGAGCTTTTCCGGCAGTCGCCTGAACCGCTGCACTTTTCGACTGCAAAAAGCAACGTGCCTTTTTCAGGAAATCTGAAAGTGGTCGTAAGCGGTGCCGGCTGTTCTCCTATCCTGTACCTTAGACTCTGGTCCATCGGGGGAGTATCGATGATCTTCCCGGGATTAAAAATATTTTCCGGATCCCATGTCCTCTTGAGTTCTTTCAGGAGTCTGTAATTATGCTGTCCCAGCATGAAGGGAATGAATTCTCCGCGGAGCCGTCCATCTCCATGCTCGCCGCTCAAAGAACCCCTGTACTTCTTAACAAGACGGGCTATCTCCTCAGCCAGGTTACGATACAGAACAATATCTGCCGGATCCTTAAGGTTCAGCAGAGGGCTGAGATGCAGCTCTCCTGTTGCCACATGAGCGTAATATGCACAGCTGAGATTAAATTTCTTCAGAACCTTTTCAAAATCAACGATATATTCAGGCAAAAATTCAGGAAGAACTGAGGTATCTTCAATTACCTGGACACTTCTTTTTTCCCCGGGAATGTTCAGAAGAACACCCAGACCTGCTTTGCGAAGTGCCCAGACTTTCTGTATTTCATCAATATTTGTATATAGCGGGAAATGATAACCATAACCTGCCTGAGTAAGTTCCCTCTCAATATTCCCTGCGGCATCCTCAATCTCTCTGACTGAATCCCGCATCAGCTCAATCAGCAGTACGATTGCAGGTTCTCCCTTTATAAAAAACCGGTTTTTCTTCTGTTCAATATTTTCTTTTGTACAATTCAGGATGAAATCATCGATCATTTCGATTGATGCCGGATTGTGCCTGAGGATCAATATATTAGCTTTTAAAGCATCCTGCAGGCTCGTGAAATGAGCACAGATAAGACCTGTTTTGCCGGAAGGCACCGGGATGAGGTTCAGCTTCATCTTTGTTGTGAATGCAAGGGTACCTTCCGAACCTGCAAGCAGTTTGCAGATGTTTATTTTTTTACCGTTTCCGCAGAACGGATCAGTATCCATCAGTGAATCAAGGGCATACCCGTTGTTGCGCCGCTTCAGATCAGGATGAGGAAATTGTTCCATTATTTCCGTCCTGTTTTCAGGATCTGATAATGTATCACGAATGTTTCTGTAGATGGATGTTTCATGAGATGCCGGATCACCATTACATTTACCAAGAAACTCTTCAGTTGTCAATTCCCTGAAGGTGACTTCGGATCCATCGGACAGGATGACATCTGTTTCAAGGATATGATCCCTGACACTGCCGTATATAATAGAATGCAATCCGCATGAATTGTTGCCCAGCATTCCTGCCATACAGCACCTGTCGGCAGTTGAAGTTTCCGGTCCGAACTGCAATCCATGAGGTAAAAGGAATTTGTTCAGCTCAGCCAGTATTACTCCGGGTTCGACTATCACCCATCTTTCTTCACGATTGAATTCAAGGATGTGGTTCATATATCTGGATACATCCACAACAATGCCTGAACCGACCACCTGTCCTGCAAGGGATGTACCTCCTCCCCTGGGTATTACAGAACTTCTTACTGATGAGGCAAAACTGATTATTTTCTGTATATCATCCTTATCCTTTGGTCTTGTTACAGCAAGCGGCAGTTCCCTGTAGGATGATGCATCAGTTGCATAGAGTATCCTCTGCAGGTCATCCGTGAACAGATCACCCTTAAGTTCCTTCTGTAAACCGGAGAGATCCATCTTATTATCCCTTCTTCTTTATCCCGAAAGCAGGATTTATCTTCAGGAATTTTATAGCAATCAGGCCAGGTATTGAACAGAGTATTACATAAATAAAGAAATGCTGGTAACCAAGAAGCTCCTTCATGCTTCCCGAGATCATTCCCGGAAGCATCATTCCCAGCGCCATTAATGAAGTACCTATTGCATATTCGGCTGTCTTGTACTTGCTTTCTCCAACAAAATGAAGCATATAAAGCATATATGCAGTAAATCCGAAACCGTAGCCGAATTGCTCAAGAGCGATCGATAGATAAATGGTTATATCCCCTGGCATTGGCTGAAAAAATGAAAGATAGATATAAACACTTATCGGGATATTCATGCTAAAAGCCATCAGCCATATCAGCTTTTTCAAGCCGAATTTTGCGGCAGTTATCCCGCCGAGGATGCCTCCGAGGGTAAGACATAACATCCCAATCGTGCCGTATGCGATGCCATACTGGGCAGAGGTAAGTCCTATTCCGCCTGCACTTCTTGAATCAACAAGGAATGGCGTTGCCACTTTAACAAGCTGGGATTCACCAAGCCTGTAAAGAAGGAAGAATATAAGTGCAGGTATAATGCCTGGTTTTGTGAAGAACGAAACAAAAACTTCCTTGTAAACGTTCCATCCCATTTTTTCCCGTGTGCTTTTCTCATCAGGATGGGGCATAAAAATCCTGTTATATATTGCAAGAAGCAGAAGTACAACTCCGAGAATAGCAAGTGATATCATCCAGCTGAAAGCTATATTGCCGGCGGTTACAGCAAATTCAGAAGAAGTTTTGTCTGTAAGGTTATGGTTTACCTTAACTGATGCTGCCACAGGTTTATCCCAGTTACTCGTGGTGAATTCAAATCTCCCGGTCTGATTCTTTGAAAGGTCGATATCCTTGCTTCCTGATTTTCGAGCAACATTTACTACGACGGTTTCGCCCTCCTCAGGTGGAGCCGAAAGTGCAATATAAACAACAGCCGAATCCAGCTTCGACTTTCCATCCTGGTACACCGGAACCTGCAGTTCGCCCGGGAAAAGCAGCAATGATGGTTCTCCCTCAGTCCTGACAATATTTATTTCAGACGGATCGAATGGTGTGTATTCTTCAGGAAGCACGGAACTTGTAACAAATGTAACAGGTTCCAGCCCGGTATTTTTCTGGATAATCCCGGCAACCACCGGTATCAGCCCCAGGGCGGTTAGCATTGCAAAGCGGTAAAAAGTTGACCTTATCCCGACAAAAAAAGCCTGTTTATGCTGGTCAAGGGCATACATATAAAAACCGTCGGCAGCGATATCGTGGCTTGCCGAGGATACTGCGATTAATGCGAAAATACCCAGGGTTATCGGGTAAAAGAATGAAACAGGCATGACTATGCCCACTGCAATAAATGCAATTCCAAGCAGAAGCTGGGTCCATACAACCCAGTTCCGTTTTGTAGAGATAACATCAATGTAGGGACTCCACAGGGGTTTTATAGCCCATGGAAGATAAAGGAGGCTGGTCCAGAATGCGAATGAGGCAATGGAGATACCCATCGTCTTGTAAATGAGCCCGGATGTTATCATTACAATGCTGTAAGGAATACCCTGGAAGAAATAAAGGGTTGGTATCCATGCCCACGGTGAACGGTCTTTGTACTGGTTCATAAAGAGGTTTCTATAACTTTTTAAATGTATATCCTTTTGAAGAAAAATACTCTATTATATCTTCGAGCTTATTGTAGAATTTATCGGTCCTGTCAGGATGTGTGCCCAGGTGGATCAGGATGATAGCGCCGTTCAGTCCGTCAGGATCTGTTGATTCAAAATCTTTAAGCCTCTTAAGCAGTTCATCGGAGGATTTGTAACCCGGCATATCCGGTGTGGTGTAATCGGCACTGGTCCGTGTACCCGGAGTAAAGTTAACAAGCCTTCCTCCCAAATCGCCTGTCCATGAAGCAATTACAGAGTTATACCATTCATACGGCGCAAGAAAGTATTTTATTCCGGATATCTTGGCCTTCCTTTTCTGAAGCTCCATATAGTTTGCCTTAAGATCTGAAATAAAATCATCCTTAGTCACCAGGGTTGAATCTCTTTTCTCCCATGATGCATAAAGAAGGTGTTTGTCGGAATGAGGACCGATGAAATGACCATCGGAAATAATTCTCCTTACTACATCAGAGAATGAGGGATTTCTCAGAAAATTGCCTGTGAGGAAGAATGAACCTCCTGCGTTGTTTGCCTTCAGGGTATTAAGAATATGGTCAGCTCCTTCGCCGTACTCATCAGCAGAAAATGTGAGGCAGATCACTTTTTCATCAATATTTTTTCTGATCAGCGCTCCGTTCTGGTCTGTAATTGTCCCCGGTTCCCGGGATGCCTGTTTCAGACCTTCGCTCTCAAGTGATGAGAGGCAGAAGCTAAGGCTGGCTGTGCCATCCATGGTAGGTTCGTTTGTGCTGTAATCGCCTATATCGTCATGGTAGACAACTTTCCCATTCTGGAAAGCTTTATATTCATCCGGACGCAATAATTCAACGCCAATCAGGTTGTTAAAGATCCTCGCGTAAACCGGTCCGTCAATCAGTCCTCCTTCCGGGATCTTTTTCAGGATAGAAGTAAGCGCTGCATGCGGATACAACGGATAGTCGCTGCCGGCCGGCAAGCCGCTTATCATTGATGTACCCCACGGGTTGCAACCGAACAGCCAGTCCCGAAGAGCTGCTTCTGTTTCCCTGAATGACCTGTCACCGGTTGCTTGTGCATACAACATATGCTGTGTAAGCGCCGCAGCTACATAATTATTTGAACACCAGATAAATGGCACTTTAATCCTGAACGGATCATTCTTTCTTCTTTCTTCCATCAGGCTAAGTCCCTTCTTCATAAAGGCGATATATTTAGCCGAGTATTTTGTGATTGACTGTCCTATGTTTGCATGCCCCAGGTTGACAAAGGGATAAAACTGGTAGTGCCTTGCCGTATCTTGTTCTATCCATGGCGTTACAGGCTCCAGGTTGCCCCAGTAATCAGCCTGTACCAGATAGGCAGAATCGCCGGTGAGACTGAATAGCGCCCATGCTCCAAGTTCAAGGTCATCGACCCAGTTATCCTCTTCATAAAAATAGGGTGATACAGTACAGGCGGTCTGGGTGTTGCCCAGGTCGGTCAGAGCAAACTCCCAGGCATCCTCAGCCTTTGATGCAAGCTTTTCGGAAAAGGCCGGATCATACTTTTTAAAGATCTCAGAGCCCAGTGCAAAGGTTGACGCATACTTGCCTGCGACAGATGAAACACCTGTTGTCCTGTTCTTGTATTTTGACAATCCCTGCGATTTGCCTGTGACAAAATATACAGGCCGGTATAATCCGTTTCCGTAGGACACCTTATCTGTTGTCGGTATCCTGAATCCCCTGTGATCACGGTCGTCAGCGAGCTGGTTGAACATTACACCGCTGTCGGGATTCATTTTTACAAGCCAGTCGATTCCCCATTTTGCCTCATCAAGGATGTCGGGGATCCCGTTGCTTCCCGGATCACCGGATGCATCATAGTGATCACTGTAAATCCCCGGATTTTTTGACCAGGCAAACAGCATCTGGTAAACTGCATTTGCCGAAGTGGTTACATACTGAAGGTAATCGCTTGCATCATGCCACCCTCCCACAGCATCAATTATCTCTCCTGTCCGTGTGGGATGATCAACAATGAACCCGTCATGTGTATGGCATGAATCAGCATAATATGGATTGTAACCGCATCTCTGCTGGCGCATATAGCGGAGGATATAATCTGCTGTTCCGTCATAAACATCAGCTGCTATCCTGAATGGTTCCGACCGTGTGTCATTAACTACGATGTAATAACCTCCGGGAGATTCGACCTGTGAAAAGTCAAGGCGTGCAGCCGACTTCATGCCCCACTCTGTTCCGTCATATATAACAGGCTTACCTTTAAAAACAGTCCTGTCAGTTATTGCATCACATATGCTGAAGCTTTTCACCGCTGCAGGTTCGGTGGAAATATATACTGCCACTTTAACTGAAACGGGGAGATATCCCAGCTGGTTGATCCGTACCCATCCCTGTCCATACGATGAGTATAGAGATAGTATAAATGAAACTGAGATGGTAATTATTCTTTTCATATTCCTGTTCAATATATTTTTTCGAGTTGAGCGCCGGGAAAATAATGATCCAGTATTTCATTGTATTTATATCCCTTTGCCCCCATAACCGCTGCCCCGATCTGACAGAGTCCCACACCATGCCCCCAGCCTGCACCATGAAGAATGAATTTCACATTCTCTCCGTCACCGGTCCGCTCAACAAAAAAACATGAGCTGTACAGATGTGATTTTGAAAGAGACTTCCTTATCTCCAGTTCCTTGCCGATAATCATGGTTTTCAGCGTACCTTCAATTTTTAATCTCTTTATTCTGCCTGATACACCTCTTTCAAGCGGAATAAGATCAATTATGTTTCCGAAATCAAGACCTGTACGGGCTTTAACCAGTTCACTAAGTTCCTTTTGACTATATGATACCTTCCACCGGTAGAAATCATTTGTTTCCTGATCATAATCATTCAGCACCTGGGACAGAATTTCCCTATCTGTCGTATTACAGAAAGCAGCCGGATTTCCGAAGATCCATTTCCTTGTTGTCTCTTCACTATCCATTTCTAGTGAGAAGCCTTCCAGAGGAACAGGATTATCTATAACTCTCTGAAGATAAGGATGATTCACAGGTTCCCATACATTCTCAAAAAGTTCTGTCATACCACCGCAGCATTTATAATAACGGGCATCACAGATTGCACCGTCATATGTCATGACCTCGCCATAGGTATTCTCAATCACTTTCACCACTGCGGGTGTTGATGCTCGTGTTATACCCTGGTATCTCTGGCAGTGATCATCGGCGCAGACATCATAACTGGTATGATCTTCCCTGTCGTACCAGCGAATTACCTCATCTTCAGTACGGATATGTGCATTATACTGTTTACCTTCCTTCCCGATGTTACTGCTTTTTTCAATCTGGGCAAGCAGCCAGCTCCGGGAAATCACTGCATGGGCTTTCAGGAACTCTTCGGAAGAGGTGGCACGCATCTCCGATGAGATCACGCTTGTAAGGTAATCTTCAATTGAAAGGACATTTACCGCTGTGATCTTATCATCCTCGATAATTATTCTTAGTCTCCCCCTGAAAACCTGATCCTCCTTGCGCTGCCAGTGAAAATCAACTCCAATTGTCACTGCATGAAGAGTAAAGGAGGATTCCGGGATATCTTCGGGAATCAGCAAAAGAGGGCTTTCTGATTCCAGCTTTTTATTGCCATTTATCAGCAGGATTTTCCCGCCTGAAAACCTGGCAATATATCCTCCTGTCATCGGACCATCTTCCATGTCTGTCCGGAATGATGTGTTAAGTGTAAAGGAGATCTCTTTACCAGAACAGATGCCAACCTGCAAATCCGGCGCTTGTTTCTTTTCTCTCATAACAGTACATTTAATAAGCCGGACAATTCATTCTCGTCAAAGCATACCTGTAGGAAGATATCTTCAACATCAGCCCTGGTAATCTTGTTAAAATCTTCCTCCCTCGGAGTTATAATAACACCACCCAGATCAACGGCAGCAGGACTGAGCACTATCTGATCGCTGCCCGCTGCAAAAAACTGTGATGGCCTGTGCTGCTTCCTGGGAATGATATGAATAAGCCATTCAGAAGAAGAATAGCCGGCCAGTATATTCAGCATCGGTTCAGGTTTGTCTGACTGAACCTCTGATAACCTGTCGAGGAAACGATCAAGAGCCATACCCAGCTTTTTCCTGTCATCTCCTTTCAATGTAATTATGCCACGCAGATAACGGGTCCATTGCCATATCTCAATACCTGATTCAATTGAAAGCGGGACAGAATGTTTCCTGTTGCGGAAATCCTTTTCTATCGGTATGAATCCCTGGTTGCCTGCCTGGAAATGAAAATGATCAGGAGCTGAAGCACCGCATTGCGGACCATTATAGAATATTATAAAGGAAGACAACGCTTTTGCAAGCGATAGCATCGTGTCGAAATTATTCCTGATCCGCTGATCCGTATGAAGTTCTGAGGGGATTGTCAGGTGCCGGCTGAATATGGGAAACGGATTGACCAGGATTGTCAGCCTGTTTTCAAACCTGACTCCCCGCTGTCCAGGCGGCCTGTTCTTTTCGCAAAGGAAACATGGTCTTGCTCCTATTGATTTCGAATCGACTTTAGCTGCCGACGATCTTATCCTTTCCGGGTTAAACTGAACAAAAACCTCAAAAGTGCCAAAGTCAATTTTCCTGGTCCTGACTTTTTCAAGCTGACCGTAATTGACTTTAGCCAGTTCCCAATCCCGGAGCTGGGATGAAAAGAGATCGTCGATTTTGTCCGAGTACTCCAAAACAAAAATTTAATTTTTAACTTTATTAAGCTGCTTCCTTGCCAGCAGCTCAATTGTTCTCAGCCTGTCCTTGTACAGGTTATGCGCGTTTGTCTTAATGACATCCAGAGCAGCATCGGTATTTCCCTCCCACCGGCGGCACAGGTAAAGAGGCTCATAGATCCTCCCGATCTGGTAATGACGGCTTATTGCCAGTCCCACTGCATAATCCTCTCCATAGCTTACATTTGGCACCCTGATCTCTCTCAGCACTGGTGTATAGAATGCCCTGGGAGCACCTAAACCATTAATTCTAAGTGCATTATTCCTTCCATTTTCGGGTGTCCACTCCTTATGGTCTATAATACCCGGAGGCAGATCCTCAAGATTGAAGTTAACCATTTTATATGATCCCACGACCATTGCACATTTCTGGGAATAAAATGCTTCCACTGTCAGGGTTATTACATTGTTGTCAATATAGAGGTCGTCGCTGTCAAGCTGGATAGCAAATTTCCCGCACTTTTCATGGAAAACCCCTTCATTCCAGCACCCTCCGATACCAAGGTCATTCCTTTCAGGAATTATATGAATGACTCTTTGATCAGTTCTGGTAAATGCCCTTACCACATCAGTGGTGCCGTCGGTTGAATGGTTGTCAATGACAATCAGGTTAAATCTGAATTTTGTTTCCTGGCTCAGTACCGATTTTATCGCATCGCTTATGGTCTTTACCCTGTTTTTCACAGGAATGATAACTGATGCTTCATATCCAGACTCTCCCGCATCAAAGCTTATCTCCTTAAATACAGGCTTCAGCCAGCCACTGATCTTTTTAAGGTGATCCGTGCAGGCTGCTTCCATCTCAATCTGCACAGCCCTGTTCCTGGGATCAACATAGTCAAACTGCTTTTCCCCTGACTTGCGGGTGTCAAGCTCTGTTTCGGTATAGAGCATCTCAGGAATATGCACAAATAAGTGTTCCTGAGACACTTTTAATCTCAGGTCGTACAAACCTGCAAACCTGTATTCCTGGTCCATGTTTTTGCAGGCATCCTTAAATGCGGATGCCCTGTAAAGCATGACCGATCCGAAGTTGAAATCATCACGCAGGCTTCCTTCCTGGTAATCAATCACAGGATGAGGTGAAAGCTGTCCGTTTTTGTTCTCAAAATAGTCGGAATAGACCATTCCTGCTCCCGTGTTTTCACAAACCTGGATCATTCTTTTCAGTGCAAATCTTCCGGGATCGAGAGGAAAAGATTTGGTATAGATCAGCACGAAATCAGTATCGACAAGGCCGGACATCTTCCTGAGTGATGCCGTTGCAGTAAAACCTTCCGTTTCAAGGAAGGAAACATCCGGGTCAGGAAAGCCTTCACCGGCTTCTTTTGCTGCAACAATAACTATTTTAGCGACTGCACAGGAAGCTTTCAATGAACTTACAGTATACTGTGCGGCTTCATGATCAGAGAGCGGTAAAAAGCATGTTATCTTCTTTTCCATGATTATAGCTTATTTTTCAAAATATCTTAAAATCTGTTTCATCAGTTGTTCTCTCTGTTTTTCAGACAAGATCGTCTCAAAAGGGAATCCCAGTATTAACGTCTTATAATTTCCATTGTATGCCACGCCAGCCGCGGCGTTATTTTCGGCATAACGGAAAGAGCATACGGCTCCTTTGCCAGAAGGTTCAATTGCATCAGGAGCCTCGGCAGAATATATTGAAACAGAATGACCTGCATTAAAGCTGAAAGAACCTGAAAAATTGCTCTTTGCATAATCAGTTGAATAAACATCCCCGGTTCTTACCGCATGCCCTGTGCGATGAGTAAAATGAAGTATATCGCCGGCGAATTTTACTGCAGTAGAATCGCCTGTCATGAACAGGTCAGATCCGACATAGGAACCTGAAATGAAGATATTTGTACCGGCACCTGTCAATTCGGTGATCTTCCGGATGAATTCCGGTGTATATATCCGGAAATCGTATCCGGATGTATCATTAAAAAACTGAGTGGTCTTTTCCTCTCCGAAAATAAGATCAACTATTTTGAATGATGAGACATTTGAACCCGGTGAATTAAAATATTCATCGGAAACTGAATAAAAGGAGTATCCTGCCGCCATGATTGCTTTTCCATGAATATAAGGGAAGTCGAAGCTGTTTCCGGGAATTGCCTTTCCGGCCTTATCTGAATATGATGCACCCCACCCCGGCGAGTCATCATCAACCCATGGATTGTCCCTGTCGAAATCATACTGGTCTCCCAGTGTTATTATATCATAATGATCAGCCACCCCGCGGTCATCCCACCAGGCAATCCCTGCCATCGTCCCTGTGTCGAACCATGCCGGTCCGGAAATACGGTTAAATCCGTTGACAACAAGTACACTTCCTGAAGCTTCTGAACTGATCCCTGCTGAAAGTATTTCTGAATCAAAACTTTCGCCTCCTTCATTTATTGCAGTTACCTTTAAGCTGCAGATCGAATCATAAGAAGCCAGCTCTATTTCAGCAGATGTGCCATTCACTATAAATCCATTATCAAAACCGTTATCACCGAGACGTGTATAGATTTTATATCTGTCAGGTCTTGATGAAGGTTCGCTCACATCAATCACGGGTTCCCATGAGAGCCTGATTGTCTTGCCTCCCATGGGAGTTATTGCCATATCTGAAACCGGAAGAGGCTGAACCGCATAATCCCTGTTCTCTGTATATGAGATGTATTTCAGAATACCTTTATATATGGAGCGGCATACTTCGAATCTGAATCGAGGATCAATTCCATACTTCATATCTGCCAGGTTCTGATGCGAGAGCAGTTCTAGAAGCATAGCAGGTACACCGGGTCTTCTTGCTTCTGAATAAGGCCTGTCCCATAATCCTCTTCTTGTCCAGTCAGGATCATAGATCCTCCTTATATCTTCTACTATCTGTGTCTGAACAACATCGCAAAGATCCCTGCCTGCCATCCTGGATGTCCCGTCCGGGAACTTACCGTTATCGGCTGAGGTATAACATATTGCGAGTGTTCCTATGATGGAATCACCATCCGTGATGCCTGCATCGGTGTGGAAGGCGAGCGACAGATCGACTGGCAATCCAAGACCCTTTGGCTGCAGTTCAGTAAGATAGTTCACCCATAAACCCCTTGATTGATAGTCATCGTTATAATCGTTCTTATAAGTATTCGGGCTGTAAACCAGTGTATCGGGCATGCCGGCATACTGAAGCCAGTACCTTGCTGCTTCCAGAAATCTCGGTTTTCCGCTCAGCTTCCAGCTGAAATCATCGCTGTTAAGTAATTCCTGCCTGACAGCATCTGCGCTGTTTTCCTTCACTGACTGCTGGTTCATCAATATCTCCTGTGAGGGACGCCTGGCAACGTTCCCCATCCCTCCGCCAAACTTTACCGCATCAAGGGCAATAAGATCACTATCGGTTTCCGAACCTTTCACCGTTACAGATCCGGTATGCGGATTCTTTCCTCTGTCAAATCTGAAAGTTCCGATATAGATCCATGTACCACCGCCAATTGTTTGATTTACAATATATTCTGTTCTGCCTCCGGTATGATTGACAATATATCTGACTGATCTGCTGTTGTCCTCCAGCAGCGGGTAAGAGATATACACGGCATAGTCGCCTTTTTCAGGAATATCGGGAATAAAATCTGCCGAATCACCTGAAATTCGAAGCGATGTGCCATGCCTGAAAGGATTGTAATCCGGGAACAGTGTATCTGTGAGAATAAATCCCTTATATACTTCCCTGACATTATTATTAAGGTGTAGTACAAGTTCAGAGTTGCCTGTTGACCTGTCATTATCGACAATAACCTCATTCAGCTGGGTGTCACGCTCACGTGGCAGGTAAACGGCAGCACCGGCATTCTCCAGCATCTTTGTAAGGTAAGGGATCACAAATCCGGTGTTCGAAATATCCTCCACGGTCCCGAACAATTTTGCACGCTGGTATTCCCACCGGTCAAGGTTCATCTCAAAATAGTAACCGTGGCTGTTCCATAACGCCACTGAATTACCTGATAATCCCTTCTGAAAGGTTTCCGCGTTCTTCTTCCTGACGACGACCGGCCTAACTCTCCCGGCAACCGGGAAACGTGATGAATCAACCGGCATATCTTTACGGTAATAGTTAGGTATCAGCTGACCGGGTGAATAATTATTTGTGATAACATCTATGCTGTAACTGCGGAATTTCCTCCCGAGAGGTTTTATGAAGGATTGCAGGAACAGACTATAGCTATCTTCCCTGAACGGGTAATAAGAGAGATCCGGCTTAAAATAAAGAATAATTTTCTGCGGATCTTCCATAACCAGGACTGAATCAATCTCAGGTTTGGCGATGTGCTGCCATTCAGTCAGAGGATTTTTCCAGCTTTTAAGTCTCTCTTTTGCTGATCGGCCAAGCTTATCATTAACCTGAGGATATAGCGCCTGAAAACCTGAAAGAATTAAGCATGGGATTATTACCATGCGTTTAAAAAAAATGCTGTTCATCAGGAAGTCTGTAATTGTTGAAATATAAGCAATAATGATCAAATTTATAAAGTTTATAAATTTACTATTCTTCTTACAAATTTTAACTTACTTTTGTATGCAAACACAAAAAAAATAAAGCTATCCTGTATTTAACACATTCAAGTACAACAACATATTAAACAATCATTATTCATGATTCTCGTTGCTGACAGCGGTTCGACAAAAACCGAATGGAAAATAATAAAGGAAGGAAAACCAGGAGAATCATTGTTCTCTGCAGGTATAAATCCGTATTTTCTTCCTGCTGATGAGATATATCTTCTCCTGAAAAAAGAGCTTCCTGAACTTTCAGAACATTCATTTGACAAAATATATTTTTACGGCACCGGATGCAACAGTGAAGCCAAAAACAATGTTGTAAAGGGGGCTATCAGCAGGGTTTTCCCGGCCGGCGAAATTTTAATAGGCACCGACCTGCTCGGAGCAGCCCGTTCACTGTGCCAGAATGATGCGGGTATTGCATGTATCATGGGGACAGGTTCCAATTCATGTTATTATGACGGGAGATCCATTGCAGCAAATGTCTCTCCGCTGGGCTACATACTGGGTGATGAAGGAGGAGGAGCAGTTATAGGAAGGAAACTGGTTTCAGCAGTACTGAAAAAACAGGTTCCGAAGGATGTCATTGACCTGTTCTTTGATAGTTACAAAATAACACCGGCTGAGATACTTGAGAAAGTATATATGAAGCCTTTTCCCAACAGGTTTCTCGGGCAGTTTGCCAGGTTCATATCGGCCAACATGGGGATTAAGGAATTACAGGATATTGTTACCACAAGCTTCGATGAATTCATAATAAGAAACATACTCCAGTACCCTGAATCAAAGGTATTGCCGGTCCATTTCACAGGAAGCATTTCTGTTCATTTCAGGACGTTTCTTGAAGAATCCCTGAAAAAGCATGGTCTGAGACCGGGTAAGATCACTTTATCTCCAATGGCTGACCTGATAAAATATCATATCACCAATCTTGATACAGATGAATAATGGCAAAACCGGAAAATCCTACAGTAAAGGTTAGTATAACCGAATCGTCCTCAAATTTTGACAATCTTGAAAAGATGGAGGCAGGAGAATTATTGAAAAATATCAATCAGGAAGACTCCCAAGTACATCTGGCTGTCCGGAAAGTCATTCCCCAAATTGAGAAACTGGTAAAAAAGATCATCTCAAAGATGAAAAAAGGGGGACGTATCTTTTACCTGGGGGCAGGTACCAGCGGGAGGCTTGGCGTTCTCGATGCCTCTGAGATCCCTCCCACCTTCGGGGTTCAGGGTACGATGGTCATAGGGCTCATTGCCGGAGGCGAAACAGCGCTGCGCAAATCTGTGGAAGCTGCCGAGGATGACCCTGAAAAAGCATGGAAAGAGCTTAATATCTTTAATATCGGCAAGAATGACACTGTCATCGGTATAGCCGCATCCGGATCGACTCCTTATGTTCTGGGCGGCATAACGAAAGCAAGAGAGAACGGGATACTGACCGGTTGCATAACCTGCAATCCCGGCAGCAAGCTTGCAGGGGCTGCTGAAATACCCATAGTGGCTGTTGTGGGACCGGAGTTTGTTACAGGCAGTACCCGCCTTAAGGCAGGAACGGCGCAGAAAATGATACTGAATATGATAACCACAACTGTGATGATCAAGCTTGGCAGGGTCAAAGGGAACAAGATGGTCAATATGCAGCTTACGAACAGGAAACTAATTGAACGTGGTACACGCATGCTGGTAGAAGAGCTTAACATCCAGAGAGAGGCTGCAAGGATCCTGCTTCTTAAACACGGGTCTGTAAAAAAAGCGCTTGAATCCTACAGGAAGAATTCCCACTAAACCGACAAAATATACAATGCATATTAAATCAATCAGGTACATATTCGTAATTCTATTCTTCCAGCTAGCTTTTATGCTGAGTGCTCAAAAAGCTGATCCTCCGTTTTTAAAATATATAAATCATCCCTGGGTTGATTCTGTGTACAACACTCTTTCTCAGGAAGAAAAAATTGCTCAGCTTATATGGATTGATGCCTATTCAAACCGTGAAATGGGCCATGAGGTCTACCTGGCCAATTTAATCAGGAAATCAGGTATCGGCGGTGTTGTCTTTTTCGAGGGAACTGCCGGGAAGCAGACCGAAATGCTTAACTATTTCCAGAGCATCTCAAGAGTGCCGCTGATATTCGCCGAGGACGGAGAATGGGGTCTTGGAATGAGGCTGGACAAGGTAGTCAGGTTCCCTTACCAGATGACTCTTGGAGCAATAAGGGATGATTCACTGATTTATCAGATGGGTAAAGCAGTTGCTGAACAGTTTAAAAGAGCTGGCATTCATATCAACCTTGCTCCCGTTGCTGATGTTAACATTAATCCTCAGAATCCTGTAATAAACTACAGGTCTTTTGGTGAAGATCCTGAAAATGTAAGCAGGAAAACCCTGATGTTTATGAAAGGCTTGCAGGATAACGGAATTATTTCCAATGCCATGAATATGGCAGGCATCACAAATTATCCGTCAAGGGAAGGAACTGGTTTATTATCATTGAAAGCCGGCATGGATGTACTTGAATATGTAGAAGATCCGGAACACACACTGAAAGAAATAAGTGCTGGTATTAAGACTGGGAGTATATCTCAGGAGACAATAAATGAAAAATGCCGCAGGGTTCTGGCTGTAAAGTATTGGGCAGGACTCAACCAATCCGAATACATAAATGAAGAAAACCTCGGAGAGAATCTGTCATCGGTTGAGACGAAAGCATTGATCCGGGAATTATATGCGAACGCCCTCACTCTGCTGAAAAACGACGATAATATTGTTCCAGTTAAAAATCTCGATAAAATAAGAATAGCTACCGTTGCTGTAAACAAGAACAGGACAACACTGTTTCAGAAGTTAATATCAAAATATAAGCCTTCAGATAATTACTATATCGATCTGTCAGATATAAAAGCTGCAGATGATCTGCTCAGCAGGCTATCCGCATATGATATTGTGATTGCAGGAATATATGGAACTGACCAGCGTCCTCAGTCCGGATTCGGTATCAGGACTGAAATGACAACATTCCTGGATAAGCTGATTGATAATAACCGGACAATAATTACCTGGTTTGGAAATCCCTATGCCATCGGCAGGATCAGATCGCTGAAAGAAGCTGACGGGCTTGTTCTTTCGTACCAGGAGAATGAATTTACCGAGGAACTGTCAGCCCAGCTTATCTTCGGAGGGATAGGGGCACGAGGGTCCCTTCCCGTAACAATCAACGAGATATGGCCATACGATTTCGGAATTATAACACCGGGAAATATAAGGATGGGATACGGGCTGCCGGAAAATGCAGGGATGTCGTCAGCGCTGCTTGAAAGAAGCATTGATTCAATAGTTAATATCGGACTGACAGCCAAAGCTTTCCCCGGCTGCGAGATTACAGTCGCAAGGAAAGGAATGGTAGTATTCAGCAAGACTTATGGATATCATTCCTATGATAACAGGATAAGCGTTCAGGAGGATGATCTTTATGACCTTGCATCGGTAACGAAAGTCTCTTCCACCCTTGCTGGACTGATGCTTCTTGACAGTGAAGGCAGGTTCTCTCCTGACGAAACTCTTGGACACTACCTGCCCTTTTACAAAAATTCCAATAAGGAGAACCTGCTGATGTCAGATATCCTGACCCATCAGGCAGGGCTTATTTCATGGATCCCGTTCTGGAGAGAGACTGTAAAAAAAAACGGGGAGTTCAAAAGGAATATCTTCAAATACGCATCGTCGGATAAATTTCCGCTGGAAGTTGCTCAGTGGCTTTTTATCAACGAAAACTACAGGAAGAAGATCTTTAATGAAATAAAAAAATCTCCTCTTGGCGAGAAGAAATATCTCTATTCCGATCTTGCATTTATCATCTCCCCGGAAATAATTGAAAAGCTTGCCGGCGAGAAATGGTATGATTATGTTGCCGCAAATGTCTGGCACAAGCTTGGAGCTTATGATATCTGTTTCAATCCATGGGTGAAGTATCCTCTCAGCCGGATAGTACCGACAGAATATGATTCCATGTTCCGGAAGCAGCAGCTTCACGGCACTGTGCACGATGAGGGAGCAGCAATGCTTGGCGGCATCTCAGGGCATGCAGGCTTATTCGCAACCGGCAATGACCTGATGAAGCTTATGGAGCTCTATCGGCGCATGGGATCCTACGGAGGGGAACAGATTATCAGCAGGGATGTGCTGGAACGATATACCAGGGTTCAGCATCCTGAAAATGATAACAGGCGCGGACTGGGATTTGACAAGCCGCTTCTCAATAATGCTGAACTGACTCAAAAGGATGCTTACCCGGCCGGAAGCGCCTCACCTGTCAGTTTCGGGCATTCAGGATATACCGGGACGTTCGTGTGGGTGGATCCGGAATATGAGATAAGCTATGTCTTCCTGAGCAACAGGGTGAATCCGACACGAAACAACAACCTGTTATCGGAACTTAATATAAGAGGAGATATATTACAGGCAATATATGATTCAATAGAAAAATAGAATTGCCAACCCTTTCATTCTTATAACCTGCCTTTTTTAAGGTATTTTTTAGACATCCTGTCTTCGGGATATTTCCTTGAGAAATCAACCCAGTAATCTGCTATTGATGTCTTTATCTCTTTTCTGAGCAGCCACAAACCCAGCAGGTTCGGTACAGCCATAAATGCTATGGTTATGTATGAAAGAGACCAGATTATTGTAGTATCTGTGAAAGAAGCAATGAAGAATGCTATGACGAATACGATCCTGTACCACATGACATATTTTGGTCCTACAAGGTAGGTCAGAGCCCTGTCGCCATAGTAAGACCATGAAATAGCTGTTGAGAAAGCAAAAAGCAGCAACCCAATGCTCACTATATACTGACCCCAGTTTCCAAGGATGCTATGCTTGAAGGCTTCTGATGTCAGCGGTGCGCTGTGGATCAGCGATTTCCCGGTCACAGAGACTGAAGGTGATGCCGGCTTCCATTTGCCTTCAACAACATCTATTTTCCCTGTAAAAGGCGTCTTGCCGTCATAGAATATGAAATCTTCAGCCACTGACCTTGACACTATAAGTGAAACAGGTGTGATCATCATTCCGTCAACGATTTCAAGCTGTCCGTTAAAAAGAGGCAGCGCCTTCTTATGCATAATAAGATCCGACACCATCTTCTTCTGGTCAGGAACATTTTCATTATATATCTGGTTAAGGAATGTCATATCTGCATTCTGGAACTGGTTTTCAATTTTTTCATGCCATACTCCTGATGAAAGAACGACCAGTCCCGTAAGAAAACATATAATAATAGTATCAATAAACGGTTCGAGTATTGCTACCATTCCTTCAGACACCGGTTCCGGTGCTCTTGCCGCCGAGTGGGCAATAGGCGCTGAACCCTGTCCCGATTCGTTGGAAAAGAGTCCCCTGTTGACTC
>CAYWEQ010000010.1:32789-34656 GCA_964457185.1 uncultured Rikenellaceae bacterium | reverse complement strand
GGCAAGGCAGTAAACCCGCTTTCGTTTGTCGCTCCCAGATTCGGATTGGCCCAGTGTACCTGTCCTATCTCTTTCATTTTCATTCCTGCATAGCCGCTTCCGCCCAGTATGTTTTCGAGAATACTCCACTCTGCATCAGTTGGAACATGCCAGCCGGCCGGACATATCTGGCGCTGGTCAACAACGGCAAACCAGTTATAAAGTGCACCGTAAGTACTTCTGTTCAGTGTATCATTATCATAATAACAATAGCCACCGGCTGTAAGACCTGCCCAGGCAACAGGTTCAGTTACATTTGGAATTTCACTTCCGTCCCTGTAATGTATGGTTCTCAGATTTTCTGCCATCCAGGTTTGTTCACCGATTTTTACGGTTCTGTAATTGTTGCCTTCCTGGTCAGTCATACTGCCATATGTGATCGACTGATTAAAAACAATATTGCGGGGTGCAGTCCTGAAAATTACCTGCTCCCCGTAACCTGTACCATCGTTATTGGTCGCATAAGCTCTGACATAATACTTTGTGGATCCATCCAGCTTTGTCATATTACTGGTGTACGTACCCAATCCTGTCCCGTTATTTGTAAATTCGCCGTTTATTGTAGGAGAAGGTTCATCGCTCCAGCAGACTCCCCTTGTATAAATTGCCGAAGAACCCTCATCGGTAACTGTCCCGCCGCATGTGGCTGTAGAACCCGTTATATTTGAGACCTCTGCAGTTGATACAACAGGCATAACTTTCTTTTCACAGGATTGAAGTAAGAATGCTGAAATTATCAGAAGTATAAAGGCCGGTATTTCAGATATGCTTTTCATTTAACATTCAGGACATTGACATTACCTTCATTAGTATGTTACAAAATTACACCTTCCATCGCCGGAATGCAATTATCAGGACTATAACCTTCTCCTCCTTAAATGCCAACGAGGAAATGTATCAAAAATTTTCCTTATTTTTGATATTCATGCTTTTCCGCGGAAACAGGTTTCTGTTTTATTAAAAATATATAATCATGAAATACCGTAAACTTGGCAGAACAAACTGGAATATCAG
This sequence comes from uncultured Rikenellaceae bacterium, assembly GCA_964457185.1. Classification (GTDB taxonomy): domain Bacteria; phylum Bacteroidota; class Bacteroidia; order Bacteroidales; family VadinHA17; genus LD21. Next base: position 33,603 of record CAYWEQ010000010.1, on the reverse strand, counting down.
TGAAATAGGTTATGGTATGTGGGGCATGGCCGGATGGACCGGTTCCGATGATGAGGAATCATTCAACTCACTTCAGCTGGCTGTAGACATGGGATGCAACTTCTTTGACACAGCCTGGGGCTATGGCGCCGGCAAGAGCGAAAGCCTGCTCGGGCAGCTTGTCAGGGTAAACAAGGGTAAAAAGCTTTTTACAGCTACAAAAATACCTCCTAAGAACCTGAAATGGCCGGCAAGACCGGAATATTCACTCGACGACTGCTATCCGCCTGACCATATAGAGGAATATGTGGAAAAAAGCCTTAAAAATGCGGGACTTGATTCTTATGATATCATGCAATTCCACACCTGGGAAGACAGGTGGCTTGAGGATGACCGCGGCATAAAAAAAATGATTGAGTTGAAGGAACAGGGATTATTCCATGCAATAGGGATAAGCTTGAACCGCTGGGAACCATGGAACGGCATCAAAGTAGTGAGGACCGGATTAATTGACAGCGTCCAGGTGATCTATAATATCTTTGATCAGAATCCTAAGGATGAACTTTTTCCGGCATGCCGTGAAATGAATGTCGGTGTAATTGCAAGGGTTCCCTTTGATGAGGGTTCTCTGACAGGTACCCTGACAAAGGAAAGTAAATGGCCAGAGGGCGACTGGAGGAACACTTACTTTGTACCTGAGAACCTCAATTCCAGTGTTGAACATGCCGATGCCCTTAAACCGCTGGTTCCCGGGGGTACGACTATGTCAGAAATGGCATTGCGATTTATACTTGGCGAACCAACTATAAGCACCGTCATCCCCGGAATGCGGAAA
>CAYWEQ010000010.1:11302-32689 GCA_964457185.1 uncultured Rikenellaceae bacterium | reverse complement strand
GCGATTTATACTTGGCGAACCAACTATAAGCACCGTCATCCCCGGAATGCGGAAAACACGCCATGCGATGATGAACATGGCAACAAGCGATTCAGAACTTCTGGATGCCTCTCTTATGAAGGAACTTGAGAAGCACCGCTGGGACAGGAAGCCTAAACCGTGGTCGCAATAGACTAAACAGGTTTAACCACGGAGTTTCACGGAGTAACACGGTTTTTTTTGTTTCGCGGAACATCTTTTAAATCATTCAGATCCCAAGACTGTCCTGTTATGCGGGGCAATATATACGAAAAAATATCACCTGTCAATCCATCTTTTAAATTCTGATACTTTATCGCGGCTTACAACAAACTCCTGGCTCTTTTCCCTGTTCTTCAGGGTCATCTGTAACCTGCTTGAGGAATAATTGTACATTGTTCCTATGGCATTTATGTTCACAATGCACTCACGGTTGATCCTGAAGAATTTATGCGGATCCAATGTACCATGCAGTTGATCAAGGGAATAATCAACGCCATAGTCCTTGCCCTGGGAATCACTCAGGAATACATTGCGTTCCAGAATATAGAAATGGCTTATTTCTGAGACCGGGACCGACCTGAATTTTTCCCCGATCTTAACAAGAAATCTGGATTTATACTGATTTCTGAATTCATACAGAAGCTGTTTAAAATCCCTTTTAAACGGATCACTGTCAATGTAATAATGCTTTTTAAATTTTCCCAGGGCCAGTTTCAGTTGCTCTTCATCGACCGGTTTAAGCAGATAATCAACACTGTTGACTTTAAACGCTTTAAGCATGTACTCATCGTATGCTGTGGTAAAGATCACCGGGATATCAACGGTGATGGTTTCAAAAATCTCGAAACAAAGACCATCATCGAGCTGAATATCCATAAGGATAAGATCAGGCTGCGGGTTTTGCTGCAGGCGGTTTATTGTCTCCTCGACAGTTTCGCAAACACCCAAAACTGTTATTGATTTGTCAATTTTCCCAAGAATACCTATCAGCTTGTCGGCAGCAGGTGTTTCATTCTCTATAATCAGTATATTCATTACAATAAAGGTACTTTAGCAATAAAATATTCTTTTGTCTCTTCAACAATAAGAGACTTCCCGGTAATCAGCTTTAAACGTTCCGTAAGATTTCTAAGTCCTATTCCTGTTGATTTAAGCTGCATAGCCATTTTTTGAAGATTGTTCCTGACAACAACATAGTGGCCATCTATAAATACTTCAATCGACAAAGGACTTTCCCTGGTTGCCTTATTGTGCTTTATTGCATTCTCAATCAGGATCTGCAGAGATACAGGAAGAATTTCAAATTTGTCACTGTCAGGAGAAATAATTGTCAGAATTATTTTTTCTTCATCTCTTATTTTATGAAGATCATAGTAATTCTTTATATAATCGAGTTCAGCCAGAAGTGAAATTTTATCTTTCTGGCTGTTTTCAAGTATATACCTGTACATTGAAGCAAGCCTGGCAATAAATCTGTCAGCTGCTTCAGGATTGCTTGCAATAAGCGAAGAAAGTGTATTGAGGCTGTTAAAAAGGAAATGAGGATTAACCTGGTTTTTAAGTGTCTCATTCTGAAAAATGAGATTTTCCTCACGTAGCTTCTGCTCTCTTTTCAGGGCATCCTGCCATTGGATGAAAATAAAAACCGCTGCTCCGAACATAAGCCCTCCGACGGTTTGCTTCATCCACTCCTTGAAGCTTTTTTCGAAAAACAGAGTTAATGATGCATTCGGATCAAGCTCCCGGATCGTACTTGAGGCCAAAATAAAAATTATATTCACAATTAGTGAAATCAGAAAACATATAGCCATGAACAGGACAAACTTAAGAAGCAAGGTCCTGGTGATCTCTCTTCTGTCGGTACCAGTTTTAATCTCTCCAAAGATCCTGAAGGCCACCGAGAAAAACAGCTCCAGTTGAATAAACAACAGAATCAGCAGATCGATCCTGCCATCCGGTTTAATCACATCCAACTTTATAACAGAATAAATAATTGTAATAATTAAACTGAAAATGAAGACTGCGAGGTGAAATTTCCAGCTCCTTATCACAAGTCCTTTTATTACAAAATCAAGATTCATAAGTGTAAAGTTAAGTTATCCTTACTTAATTCTGTTAACTTCAAGGTCCCTTATTGTTTTAACCAGGAATTTGTCGTTCATCCCGCTCACCTCTATTTCCTGTATGTTCCCTCCATACATCACGGCATATTCAATATTCCGGGTTGTGAGCGATACCAGAACGGTTCCCCAGTACTGTTCGGTTCCTTTTGTTTTAACCATTGGCATTTCAATTTCCACAAGGTTGTCATCGGCTGTGAAATCAATTACTGCACACAAACTTCCGTTAGTTTCAGTGATACCTTTCCAGGTGACCAGTATCCTGTTGTGATAGTACTTGCCAATCTCAGCCATGTCAAACTGGCCTGAAATGTCCGGTACAATGTATGGTTGGTTCAGTTTCAGGGAATCAAGGTAATTCCATGCGAAGATCTCAATTGAGTACATATCCCATATAAGGTTTCGGGCAAATACATTCTGGGGATTTGCCGGGAAAGTTTTAAATGCTTCCGCCTTAATCATCTCAGGAGAAGGCACATATCGGAAATTATCCATATATGATTGCCTTTGACCCTGTGTGAAAGGAGCTTCAAAGCTGTTTGATTCTGAAATATATACATTGTCCCAGACAGCATTTTCCCCTCCCTTTTCTATTGTATAATCTCCTGATACCTTTAATTTTGAGGTAAAATTACCATAAAGATCCCTGTTAATGTATATAGCCGTCATCCTGTATTTTTGAGGACCGTCATGGAAGTCAGGTCTGCCGTCAGGTAATTCTTTCATATATTTATTTACCACACTTTTTTCGCTTTGACCGTATATTGTTGAAGTAAAAATGAAACCTGTCATCAACATCAGTCCTGCAATTGCTGAAATAAGATTCTTTTTCATGATTTTTGGTTTTTATGTTTAATATTAATTCTGATTCAAAATTAAATCATGATCCATCGCCGGGGAAATTTAAAATGCAGAACCGTTGAAACAGGGTCCTGAATGGTAAAAATGGATGATCGAACCGGAAATGATCTATTTTTACCCCTGAAATGACCTGAATAGCATCTGAAATCATATCTTTGGAATCATACTTATCTGTTACCTGAATTGATAAACAAATATCTAAAAGCCATATTATCAAATGATTAAGGAAATCACTTTACAGGAATTGAATCCTTCGCAATTCATAATTGAGAAGGTAAATGAAATAAAGAACACTGTGGGAAGCGGAACAGCCATTAATGCTCTTTCGGGAGGAGTTGATTCATCGGTTGTCACCATGCTTGGACACCAGGCACTTGGGAAGAATCTTAAAACCGTGTTCATTGACAACGGGATTATGAGAGAAGGAGAACCTGCGCAGGTAGCGGGATTTTTCAAGAAGTTCGGTGTGGAAGTGACGGTCGTGGATGCCAGGAACGAGTTTTTTTCTGCACTTAAAGGGATAACAGATCCCGAGGAAAAGCGTGAAGCCATCACCCAGACTTTCTATAAGAATGTATTCGGGAAATTGGTGAAGGAAAGCGGCGCGAAATTCCTTCTTCAGGGAACCATTCTTACCGATGTGGACGAAACGGTAGCAGGCATCAAGCGTCAGCACAATGTATTTGAGCAGCTTGGTATTGATCCGCAGGCAGCTTTCGGATACAGGATCATTGAGCCGCTGATACAGCTTCGCAAGGAGGGTGTCAGGAAAACCGGACAGGCACTTGGACTTCCTCCTGAAGTATTCGATCGGATACCATTCCCCGGGCCGGCATTGTCGGCCCGTGTAATAGGCGAAGCAACACCTGAACGGATTGAAACCGTCCGCAAAGCAACAGCCGTTGTTGAACGTCTGCTTAAAAACAGCGGTGCATTTCAGTATCTCGCGATACTTCATGAAGACCGTGTAACAGGCATGCGTGACGGAAAACGGGATTTCGGACAACAGATTGAAATACGCTGCTGGGACAGCAGGGATGCACGTTTTGCAACACCAACAAAGCTTTCTTTTGAAATGCTTGAAAAACTTGGCGACGGAATACTGAAAGAAGTACCGGGAATTGTCAGTGTAACATATAACATTTCACCAAAACCGCCCTCTACCATTGAAGCTGTATAAGATTGCCCTGAATTTATAAACGGGGAAAGCGCTATAAAACATGACTCAGGACAGCCACTATAACCTGGCTAAGAAACTTAAGCCCGGCAGGATCATTCTTCCTGTAATAATAGGACTTGCTGTTGTAGCATGGTTCATTATCAAGGAGATCGACACAAATATTCTGAGCAGGCTCAGCTTTACCTGGAAATCGGTTTTCTGGCTTTTTGTTGCATGGTGCTGCATGATAGGAAGAGACCTGGGGTACATGATCAGGATCAGGATACTATCGGAAAACGACCTCACATGGAGACAGGCTTTCAGGGTGATCATGCTATGGGAATTTACTTCGGCAATTTCCCCGTCAACTGTGGGAGGAACAGCTCTTGCGGTCGTATTCGTTCATAAGGAGGAAATATCTGTAGGAAGGAGTACTTCTATAGTACTTGCCACTTCATTTCTTGATGAGCTTTATTTCGTGATAATGCTTCCTGTTATTTTGCTTATTATAGGAGGAGATATTCTTTTTACCACTTCACTCCAGGGTACAGGGGCTGCATTGCTGAATAATCTTCTTATAGTCACCCTTATAGGCTATTCAATTATTCTTGCATGGGTTATCCTTGTGGGTTACGGGCTCTTTATCGATCCGGATAAGATCAAAAAAGTCCTGATCTGGATCTTCCGGCTTCCTGTTCTGAAAAGATGGAAAGACGCAGCTGAAAAGGCTGGTGACGACATTGTTGAAAGCTCACATGAACTGAAGAAGAAACCCGTTTCGTTCTGGATAAAGGCAGGTACTGCAACATTTCTTTCATGGACATCAAGATACTGGGTGGTAAATGCAATTCTTTTGGCATTCTATGCCGTCTCCGATCATTTTCTGATCTTTGCCCGGCAGCTCGTCACATGGATCATGATGATCATAAGTCCGACACCAGGAGGCAGCGGCTTTGCTGAAATGATCCTCGGAAGGTATATCTCGGATGCTATCCCTGCCGATCTTGCTTATACCGGAGGTATTGCGCTTGCTATTGCAATCATTTGGAGGATAATCAGTTATTACCCTTACCTGATAATCGGAGCCTCAATTGTTCCGGGTTGGCTTCAGAGAAAATTTTCAAGCCCCCTGTCAAAAAAGAAATAGTTTTCATAACTTAGGTTTTTATAATGCTGACCATATTGTTACAGGTTTATGAGTGAGGAGATCCTGAAGGCCCTGATGGAACTATTTGCGCTTATTGTCAAGCAGGACGGAGGCATGATAATGAACGAGCGCGAGTATGTGTCAGATTTCCTGACCAAGCAGCTGACAAAAGAGAGTGTAAAGGAATACCTGGGCCTCTTCGATGAACATGCAGGGCCGGTAAGGGAAAAAACCGCTGAAAAGGAGCCGGTTGCACCTTCAGTGAGGGACTCCGTAAAGATCCTTGGAATATGCAAGAAGATCAACCGGACACTGAACCAGGAACAGAAAGTGGTTGCTCTTGTAAGGCTTTATGAACTTGTTAATGCTGACCGGCGCTTTACGCCGCAGAGAATGAATATCATCAACACCGTAGCCGAGGTTTTTAAGATATCTCCTGATGAATTTGCGGCAACAGAACAGTTCGTCAAAAACAATGAGCCTGAAAATCTTTCCAATCCCGCCATATATGTTCTCACTCCCGGTAAAGAAGAATGTGAGATCTGCAAAAGAATGATAACCGGGTACCAGGATGCAAATATTTTTTTTCTGAGAATCGCAAGCGTAGACCTCTATTTCCTGAAATATATCTCTGCTGAACAGCTTTATCTTAACGGGCTTCCAATAAGATCGGGCCAGGTTTACACCTTTGCAAAGGGAGGATCAGTGAAATCATCACTGGGTCATGCAATTTACTATAGTGATATCAGCTCTACATTCCGCTCAGATTTTATCATCCATAAGCTTTCTTTCACCGCTGAAAATCTTTCATATGTTTTCAAAAACGGCATTCCTGCAGTTGACAATATAAGCTTCTCGGTTGAAGAAGGCAAGCTTGTTGGCATACTGGGAGCAAGCGGATCAGGCAAGACAACGTTGATGAACCTTCTTAGCGGCATTCAGACTCCGACGAGTGGAAGTATCAGTATAAACGGTCTTGATGTATTAAAAGACAAAACCGCACTTGAAGGAGTGCTGGGCTATGTCCCTCAGGATGACCTTCTTATTGAAGATCTTACTGTCTTTGAAAATCTTTATTTTGCTGCATGTCAGTGTTTCAGAAATAAAAGCAGGAAGGAAATCACTACCATGGTCGATCATACCCTGTCGAATCTTGGCCTGCTTGAAAAGAGAGATCTCAAGGTAGGCTCCATGCTTAATAATGTTATCAGCGGAGGACAGAGGAAAAGACTGAATATCGCTCTCGAACTTATCCGTGAACCGATGATACTTTTCCTTGATGAACCTACATCAGGCCTCTCTTCCAGGGATTCAGAAAACCTTATGGACCTCCTCAGGGACCTTACTCTTAAAGGAAAGCTGTTAATTACTGTCATCCACCAGCCTTCGTCTGAAATATTCAAGATGTTCGATAAGGTCATCATCCTCGACCAGGAAGGGAGTCTTGCCTATTCCGGTAATCCGGTTGATGCAGTGATCTACTTCAAAACTCTTGACGCTCAGATCAATGCAAACCAGGGAGAGTGCCCCCTGTGCGGAAACGTCAATCCTGAAACGATCTTCAACATTATTGAAACCCAGGTTGTTGACGAGTTCGGGAAATATACCGATAAAAGAAAAGTAAGGCCGAAGGAGTGGGCAGCTCTCTTCGCACAGAAGCATCAGCTCATCAAGGTGCCGGAAGTAAAAGAGCCTCCTTACAGAAACCTTCAGAGACCCGGGCTTTTAAAACAGTTCCTGATATACCTTTTCAGGGATGCAAGAAGCAAAATTGCCAACAATCAATATGTTATGCTAACCCTTCTTGAAGCCCCCGTACTTGGATTCATCCTTTCATTCATAATCAGGTATATTCCGGATCCCGATTCAAGCGTCTACCTGTTCTCCGAAAATGAAAATATTCCAATATATATTTTCATGAGCATCATTGTAGCTCTGTTCCTGGGACTTACAATAAGTGCCGAAGAGATATTCCGTGACAGGAAAATACTAAAGCGTGAACGCTTCCTGAACCTGAGCAGAACCAGCTATCTTTTTGCAAAAATCACTATACTGATCTTCATATCGGCATTACAATCTGCAATATTCCTGGCAATTGCCAATCCGATACTGGGGATCAAAGGAATGTTTCTTCAGTACTGGGCTGCGCTTTTCACAACGGCATTTTGTGCCAATATGCTGGGCCTCAACATATCAGCTTCATTTAATTCAGCCATTACCATTTATATTGTAATCCCTCTTCTCATCATTCCCATGATGGTACTCAGCGGAGCAATGTTCCCGTTCGACAAGCTGAACAGGACCATCGGAAATGTTGAAAAAGTCCCGTTGATAGCTGAGCTTATACCGACCAGGTGGACATATGAGGCTCTTATGGTAGCTCAATTCAAGGACAACAGGTACAGCAGGGTGGAGTACAACAAGGAGAAAGAAACATATTATATCCTTCAGAAAAAAATCAGCATGGCTGACTTTAATAAGGTGCACAGAATACCTGAACTTACAAGGGCTCTTGAGACCAGCCTTGAAGAGTACATAGCCAATCCCGGAAAAAATTACAGCAGTCCCGGTTCAGCTAAGGGTACCAATACAAATAGATATAGCAAACTGCTGCTTCTTAAGAACGAACTTACCAAAATTTCAGAAATTTATAATATCCCGGAATTCAGGTATATGGAATGTCTTACCCCTTATGAATTCAATCCCTCGGTTGCGGATTCCGTAACTGTTTACCTGAAAAAGCTGAATGATATTTTCAGTAATGCCTCAAACTCTGCAAGTGAAAGGAAGGACAGGTTTTATAACCTCAACAGTGCAAGGCTTAATCAGCTGCGGAACGACCATTATAATTTCAAGCTTGAAGAGATTGTCACAAAATATTATGAACGAAAAAAGATCCTCCTCTACAAGAATTCCATAGTCCAGAATATTGATCCTGTTTATCTTGATCCATATAAAAGGTGGTTCCTCGGTTTCAGAACTCATTTCTATGCACCGGCAAAATATATTTTCGGGATCCGGACAGATACTTTTACATTTAATATAATGCTTGTCCTGCTGAGCACTGTTTTCCTGTTTCTTGCACTGTATTATGAACTTCTTGCAAAAGCAATGAGATTCTTTGAAAAAATAAGGATACGAAGACGTACTATTAAGAGATTATAACTGAATTTTTATATTTTTGTACTAATCTTACTATCTTTTTAATGAAAGGGAGAGTTTTTGTCTTAATAGCAGCAGTTCTGTTTGCAGGTTGCTCTTGCAGAAATTCGGCAAATAAGACAGGGGAATTCATTTTTCCTGAATCTGATTCTGTTCCGATAGGAGAGTCTGAAAAACTGAGCTCGGAAGCTATTGCCGAGATCTCAAAGAATATTTCATCCCCGGTCGAAATAGCAAACCTGCTTCAACTGCTGGAGGTCCCCTTTTCACCTGAATATCTCGCCTCCTCAATAGATGCCAATAACCAGATAACAGCATTCGACAAGGCTCTTGCACTTGGGATTCTTGGCGCCGACCTGGGGTATCTTAATATGTATGAAAAAACAGGTACATCTATTGATATCCTTTCATCCATCAGGAAGCTTGCAGAAGGTATCAGGGTAGGCCAGTATTTTGATTTTGAGACTATTAAAAGGCTTTCACTAAATAAATCCAATCTTGATTCTCTTCTGTTCCTTTCCATCGACTCATATACGCAGATCGATGAGTATCTCCGCGATGATACCCGCGGGCACCTCTCATCATTAATGATCATCGGAGTATGGACGGAAGCTCAGTATCTTGCAACGCAGGTGGTGAAGAGATATCCCGATCAGATGCTTAAGGACCGTATCGGAGAACAAAAGATCATCCTGAATGATCTTATAATGCTTGCAAATCCCTACTGCGGAAAAGATCCGGAATTTGATACCCTGTGCAAATATCTCCAAAAAATAAAGGAAAAATACAGGGATATAAAAATCACATATACACTTGGCGAACCTGTAAGTGTTGAAAAAGACGGAGGGCTGATCGTTGAACAGACTGAAACAAGTGTTGTTGAAATGACTGACGAACAATTATCCGCTATCATTAACGTTACCAAGGAAATTCGCGATAAGCTGATTTTAAATAATTAGTATGAAAAAACATTTTATCACTCTGTTGATGTTAATTACGACCGGAGTACTGGTAAGCGGCCAGACCAGTGATCCTCTTGTAAGCAGCTGCATTTCAAATGCAGGACCAAATGCCAAGTACCTAAAGGATTTCAGGGTACAACTGGGCAAGGCGCCAACTGCCGGCGAATTAAGGTATAAGGCTCAGATGTCACTCTGGAAGAATACAAAATACAGGTTCACAATGTGCAATTCACGGGATTCACAGGGTAAACTCATTCTCAGTATTAAGGATGATGCGAACAAGGTGGTCCTTTCATCTTTCGATCAGAAATCCGGAAAAACATATCCATATGTGGATTTCATTTGCAATAGAAGCGGCATTTACAAGCTGAGTTTTGATTTCACCGAGGGTCAGCCGGGTTCTGGTGTAGGAGTTGTCTCTATGGTTAAATGACCTTTTCAGAGAATAAATAATATCTGAAGCAGAACAACAAGCAGAAAGAATCCTGAAAACATAATCTCAGGCACGATTTTTTTCCTTATAAATACAAAATAATGCGCCAGAATATAGCTGGCCGGGATGCCTGTTATCCATATCATTTCAACCGAAACAGACGGAAGTGAAAAGTATGCAGCCAGCGATATAAATAATGCCCATAAAAGAAGGAAAAAAGTTTTACGCGATTTTATTTTTTTCGAATTCATCTGCATTATGAGAAAAGATATGCTTATAAGGAAAATAAGGCCTGATAAGATAAGAATAATGATCGTCAGTCTTGAGAACTCATATCCCGGGGATTCACCGAAAAGATTCCAGGCAATGTCGGATAAAAAACCCCCGATATCCTTCCCCAGTACGTAATAAAGTCCTGTCAACAGAAAATACGGAGAGAGCAGGCCGAGAACTGAAATTACCGGTTCTTTTATATTACTTGTCCTCAGCAGGGCAATACCTATTATCAATAGCAGGCCGAACCAGATCACGTTTATATAAAATAGGCTTCCGATTCCGATGAATATTCCGGCATCAAAATAACTGAATGCTGTACCTGGCTTCCTGTAAGTCTCCATGATCCTCATCACGGCCAGCATCAGGAACAGTGCTGCAGGCAGAACCGGATTGAGTACCTGGCATTCAGGAAAAACCGCACTGAAAAGGATGTAAATGACCGCCGGAAGAAATGTCCTTTCATTTATGAAAAAGACTGAAGTGTTGAAATAAGTCAGAAGGAATATCATTACCGTTACAATGATGAAAGAGAAGATCACTCCTGCCAGGGGATGGGTCCCGATAAGGTGCCTGACAATGCCGTAAAGGGGCATGGGGCTGGTTTCATAAACAGCCTGCACGGGCATCTGGGGATCAATGAATGCACTGATCCATAATGCTCCGAGAGTAAGAGCTATAAGGAAAATGACTCCCGGTCCGGTTCCCCTGAATAATCTTAAAAGCATTTATCCTGAAGATCAAATCCGATATCCGTTCTGTAATACATATTGTCGAACGACAGAAGCGCTGCATTTGCGTATGATCCGTGCAGAGCCTCTTTCATTGTTTTTCCCCATGCGCTGACAGCCAGTACTCTGCCCCCTGAAGTAACAATCTTATTATCTGATACTTTTGTGCCGGAGTGAAATAAAACACAATCCCTTTTGCGTTCAAGTCCCTTTATCTCCTTTCCTTTTTCATAATGTCCCGGGTATCCGCCCGATGCTATCATCACCGTGGTGACATACCTGTCATCAATCTCAAGTATTCTTTCTGACAGATTGCCTTCTGCCACCCCCTCCATGAGCTCGAACAAATCCGATTTAATCCTTGGTATTGTTGCTTCTGATTCAGGATCGCCCAGACGCGCATTATATTCAATAACATAAGGATCCCCCGCTACATTCATAAGGCCAAAGAAGATGAATCCCTTGTAAATGATTCCGTCATCTGATAACCCTTTCATTGTCGGTTCAATTATCCTATATCTTACCTTTTCCATAAATCCGGGATTTGCAAAAGGAACCGGTGAAACTGCACCCATGCCTCCGGTATTGAGTCCTGTATCACCTGCACCCACCCTCTTGTAATCCTTTGCTTCGGGCAGTAATTTGTATGTATTCCCATCAGTCACTATGAAAACAGACAGTTCAATTCCCTTAAGGAACTGCTCTATCACGACTTTTTGTCCTGCTGCCCCGAATTTTCCATCCAGCATCGCCAGTAGCTCTTTTTCAGCATCATCCAGGTCATCAAGTATCAATACTCCCTTCCCCGCTGCAAGTCCATCAGCTTTAATAACATATGGCGGATTGAAAGATCTCAGGAAACCTGGGGCTTCATGAATTGTTGACCTGTCAAAGCTTCTGTATGGGGCCGTCGGGATCTTATGTCTTGTCAGGAACTCTTTTGCAAAATCCTTGCTGCCTTCAAGCCTTGCTGCTGATTTGTCGGGGCCGATAACAGGTATGTCTTTAAGCAGATCATCATTCCGGAAGAAGTCGTGTATCCCGGCAACAAGCGGTGCTTCGGGACCCACAATCACCATATTTATCTTTTTCTCGCGGACTGCTTTTTTAACTTCCTCAAAATTTTCAGGATCAAGCGGCAGATTTGTACCCGTTTCAGATGTTCCCGCATTTCCCGGGCCTATGAATATTTCAGTGACCTTTTTACTCTGTTTAAGTTTCCATGCAATAGCATGTTCCCTTCCGCCTGATCCGAGAATAAGGATATTCATTTTTCAGAAATTAAAGTATTCCAAAAATAACTTTTAAATTGTTATTTCAAACCTGTAACCTATGTCTAAAGAATTCTCAATAAAATCCTCCAGGAAGTATTTACAATTCGAATCCGGAGAATCATGCAGCACTATCACTGAACCCGGTCTTATTTTTCTGTTAAGCAGATTCAATGAACGTTCCGCACTGAAGTTTTTGTCAAAATCATAGGGCATGATATCCCAGAAAATTATTTTATATATTTTACGCAATCTTCTGTACTGGCTCAGCCTCAGATGGCCGTAAGGAGGACGAAAATACCTGCGTGATGTAAGCCTTTCGGCAGCTCTGATATCATCAAGGTATTTTTTATATGAGGTTTCCCATCCATCATAATGCCGGTAACCATGATTGCCGATAGTATGCCCCTGATCTATTATTGCTTCAACGAGGTCCGGGTATTTTTCTGCAGCTTCACCGCTGCAGAAAAATAGACCTTTAACATGGTGTTTTTCAAGTACTTTCAGTATGAAAGGAGTGGATCCGGGATCCGGCCCGTCATCGAAAGTCAGGCATAATATCTTTTCTCTGGACTTTATCCTGAAAAGAGCTTCAGGATAGAGACAATGAGACAACAACGATGGCCTGAACAGCCTCATAGGTAATCAGCTACCGGAATATAGTTTTCCGTAATAAAAATTCATCAGTGGTTCAATCTTGGTTATCAGCATATCATCCTTCAGGTCTATCGCCAATCTGTAAATATCGAGCAATGCCTGCATATTGATACCTGTAGAATAATCCAGCCCGAATCGTTTATCGGGGCTCAGGCTTATCGCATAATCAAGATATCCTTTTGAATAGTCAATGATGTTTGTAAGAAGTTTATTTCCTTCTTCCTTGTTGCCGGATCGAATCAGGATCTCTGCTAGTCCTATTGAAAAAAAGTCATCAGCCATTTTTTCAGGGGGAACGATCTCAATTCCCTTGTATGCAACCTCAAGAGCCCTGGCCGTATCGCCAGTTTGAATAAATTCTCTGCCAAGATTCCCTAATATCCTTCTGAAGTTACTGAACATTCTCCTGTTATTCTCATCAAGGTACACTGAAGGATCAGCCGCATTGCCCCACTTGAACTTGTTCATCATATTATCATACATCACGTACGGATCTATCATCCCGAATTCGCCCTGTTCCGATTCATCAACCTTTATTGGTTCTATTCTGTAAGCCATGCCTTCCTGGACAAAATATTTTTCAAGGCCTTTATACTGGTGGGAAGGCACAGTTGTGGAAAAATATACCGGTCTTCTCCATTTGTTTGTTGAAAGAAGATCCATGATGACAAGATCGCCCTTGAATGCATCCGCATCTGTATATTCCCAGATCATCGGAGATACGATTCTGTCCTTAAAATATTCTTTTACCGTACCATTTGAAAGAACAACAGAAGTATCAACGTCGATAATAAACTTATTTGCCGGAAGAAAATTAAGGTAATCACCCTGACCGCTGTAGTCTATCATATATTTTCTGTCATCCATGCCTGCAAACTGCACTATCTCACTGAGTTTTACAGGTGCTTCAATTCTTTTGCTGACCGGCAGCTGTGTTCTTATGCCGTCAAGATATTTTTCATTCTCCAGGGAAAGCGGCATGGGATCAGATTCAAAGGCCTTCTGCTTCATCATTTCGATGTACCATCCGGCCTGTATATAGCTCAGGTTGGCCACTCTGACATCGGTCCTGATGCCTTCCACATCCTGTACATACCATACCGGGAATGAATCATTGTCGCCATATGTGAAAAGTATGCTGTTGGGGGCACATGATTCCAGGTAATTGGCACCGATATCCCTGGCAGTATAACGACCCGATCTGTCATGGTCATCCCAGTTTTCCACTGCCATAAGAACGGGACAGGCTGCCATGACGAGCACCAGGGTTACTATTGCTGCAATTCGATGATTGAGGATTCTCTGGAAAAGTTCATAAATGAACATGAATCCTATTCCGATCCATACTGCGAAGGCGTAAAATGATCCTGCATATGCATAATCACGTTCCCTGGGCTGATTCGGATACTGGTTCAGATAAAAGATTATGGCAAGTCCCGTCATCAGGAAAAATGCCAGTATCAGCCAGAAGCCTTTATTATCTCTTTTATATTGCCATAAAATTCCAGCTATTCCGATAAGAAGAGGAAGAAAATAATATTTATTGCCGCCCGCATTGTTTTTAAGATCATCAGGGAGATTGTCGTTTCTTCCAAGCCGGGCCTCATCAATGAATTTGATCCCGCTTATCCAGTTTCCGTGAATTTTGTTACCGTTTCCCTGTATATCATTCTGACGGCCTGCAAAATTCCACATGAAATATCTGAGGTACATAAATCCCGTCTGATACCTGAAAAAGAACCGCAGGTTTTCGCCGAAAGTCGGACATACCAGGGTTTCCCTGCCTGAACCCGTATTGAATGTATATCTTCTCCCCTTTATCTTACCCCAGTATTTGTAGGCATCTTCATGCTCACGCTCAGGATCCGAACTATACATTCGCGGAAAGATCGTAGTAAACTCTTCGTTGTATTTATACTCCGGCCGATAATATGGCATATACTTCCCGCTTACCTTATTGTACCCTGCAATAACTTTCTTTACATCGACAGGAGGGGCGTTGTAATAAGGGCCATGAAACTTCGGTGAACTGCCATATTGCTGCATATTGATATAATATGCCAGCGAAAAAATATCTGACGGATTATTCTGGTTCATGGGAGGTTTTGCCGATGATCTGATCATTATCACGGCATAGGATGAATAGCCGATCATGATCACCGTAAGACATGTCATCACATAATTCAGTACAACTTTTTTCCTTTTAAGTGAAAACCTTATTCCAAAAACCAGCAGTGCTGCGAGAGCAACCAGGAATATCAGGAGTCCGCTGTTATATGGCATCCCGAACACATTAACAAAAAGCAGTTCAAACCATCCGGCAATTTTCGGGATTCCCGGAATAAGTATGAAAACCATGGAACCCAGCAACAGAACTGCAAGAATAAGTGTATATATTACACCTTTTGTCGTTACTTCATATTTCCTGAAATAGAAAACAAATACAAGAACGGGAAGTACCAGCAGATTGAGGCGGTGAATGCCAAGTCCCAGTCCCATTATATACGCGATAAGTATTATCCACCTTCCTGAATATGGTTTATCAGCTTCCTCCTCCCATTTGAGCATAGCCCAGAATACCAGTCCCACGCAGAGTGATGATAATGCATAAAGCTCGCCCTCCACAGCTGAAAACCAGAAAGTGTCGGAAAATGTATAAGCCATTGCGCCTGTAAGGCCGCTTCCTATTATTGCAGGGATATGCTTTGATTCAAGCGAAGTGGTTCTTGTAAAGACCCTGCGTACCAGGTGGGTTATTGTCCAGAACAGGAACATTATTGCAAAAGCGCTGCAGATTGCTGAAAGCATGTTTACCATAAGAGCAGCTTTTGAAGCGTCGCCACCTGCAAAGAGGGTTGCTATTCTTGCAATCATCAGAAACAACGGTGCCCCCGGAGGGTGTCCTACCTGTAACCTGAAGCCTGATAGAATAAATTCGCCGCAATCCCAGAAACTGACTGTAGGTTCGACTGTCAGCAGATACACTACTGCTGAAAAAAGGAACATGAACCAGCCTGTAATACTATTCCAGCGGCGATAGGTGCCCCATACTGAATCCATAAATAATTTATTTAATGTGAAAACAAAGAACGTAAAAAATTACAATATGAGTTCAATATCAACTCTATTTAACATCATTTTAACTTGGCAGAAATCAGCTCCTCTTCAGAGCCTGCACTGAGCAGAGCGAAGTGGGGGGTTGAGGGGTTTAATAAAATATCTCCAAAGCCTGCTTTTCCATGGATCACCGGCGTAGCTGATTCCGATCCTTGGCCCTCTTTCAACTGAAGGCTTAAAGCCATTATCCTCTACCCATATACGGTTTGAGGTAACAAGATCCTCTCCGTAGTATGAACCATCAATTTTCA
This sequence comes from uncultured Rikenellaceae bacterium, assembly GCA_964457185.1. Taxonomy (GTDB): domain Bacteria; phylum Bacteroidota; class Bacteroidia; order Bacteroidales; family VadinHA17; genus LD21. The sequence continues at coordinate 16,524 of CAYWEQ010000010.1, read as the reverse complement.
AAGCTTTTGTAAGCTTCCCCGGACCGTCAAATCCTTCAATGCCTCTTATCAGCGCTGCCTGCGGATCATTTTCTTCTCCTGCTACAAAATTGAGCATCCAGTACATGCCATAGACAAAATAGACATATATCCTGCCGCCTGCCCGGTACATCACATCGGTCCTTGCGGTTCTTCCCCTGTTTGCATGACACGCTTCATCCTCAGTTCCCCTGTAAGCTTCAGTTTCGGTTATCATAAACCGCTGAATTTCACCATTTTTCAGTTTTAATACAAGTATCTTACCGATAAGTTCGGGGGCAACATTCAGAACATCCCTGATAAAGAAACTGCGTTTCACTCTTTTTACGCTGGTCATTTCAATACGGAATTTTATCTTCAAACTGCTCCCATATTCTGAACGCTTCCTCTCCCCCGGCATCCGGCAGATGAATGAAAGCGATTTTTCTTTCTGACGGATCGCGCTTTATTTCGTCATAGATCAGGCTGTCGTTAAATCCCGAGGCAGCAGCATCAGAACGGTCAGAAGCATAAACTACTTTCCTTATACCCGACCAGTATATTGCCCCAAGGCACATGGGACAGGGCTCGCATGAAGTGTAAATTACACAATCTGAAAGGTCATGTGATTTCAGAACCTCAGAGGCTTTTCTTAGAGCAAGCACTTCAGCATGAGCAGTCGGATCATGAGTTAGAACAACCCGGTTATAGGTCTCAGCGATTATTTTCCCGTTCCTTGTAATCACAGCACCAAAAGGTCCCCCTCCTTCCTTTATACCGCCGCAGGCAATTTCCAGGGCACGCTTTAGAAAAGATCTGTCATCATTCATTTTCAAGATTCTTTTAAGCCGAAAAGGATTGTAAAAATAAGCTTAGTTTTGGTTACCTGAATAAAATCTGTTCAATATTCTTTTTTTTTATGAAATATGTTGTATTTTTGCAAACCCGAAATCAGACGGTTTTTACATTAATTATAAGTATTTCAATTAAAAACAAATAACAAGTGGACACCTTAAGTTATAAGACAGTATCGGCAAACAAGACGACTGTTAATAAGGAGTGGGTTATAATTGACGCTGAAGGAGCAGTACTTGGTCGTCTTGCAACAAAAATAGCCAGCATGCTGAGGGGCAAGCACAAAACTGATTTTACTCCGCACGTTGACTGCGGCGACAATGTTATTGTGCTAAATGCTGAAAAGGTAGTTTTAACAGGCGAGAAATGGTCTGATAAACAGTATGTCAGGTATACCGGATATCCGGGAGGCCAGAGATTCACTTCTGCCGAAGAGATGCTTAAGAAGAATCCGATAGGTCTTGTTGAAAATGCTGTCAGGGGAATGCTTCCCAAGAACCGTCTTGGGAGGGCTCTTTTCAAGAATATGCATGTCTATGTTGGAACAACCCATCCGCACGAAGCACAAAAACCTAAAATAATTGAACTTAAATAACACCCAGGGAATATCATATGGAAGCTATCAATGCTATAGGAAGAAGAAAAGCAGCCGTTGCCAGAGTATATATGAGTGATGGCAAGGGCAAAATCACTGTCAATGGAAGGGACTATAAAGAATATTTCGGATCTGATACTCTTCATTTTATGGTTACCCAGCCGCTGCTTCTCCTTAATGCAGCGGACAAATATGATATCAGCGTGAATCTTGAGGGCGGTGGTGTCAAAGGTCAGGCTGAAGCTCTGCGTCTCGGTATAACCAGGGCTCTTGTAAAGGTTGATGAGGAAAACAAAAAGTCATTGAAGGCAAGCGGTTTTCTTACCAGGGATCCGCGTGAGGTTGAAAGGAAGAAATCAGGAAGGCCGAAAGCCCGGAAGAGATTCCAGTTCAGTAAACGTTAGGAATTAGAATAGCAATCAATAGAGATGCAAGTTTAGTATCTAAATTGCAAAGACCTCCGCAAAGAGCGGGGCTACTCTGCAATTGATTGAATGAATGTAAACTTAAATTAGAAAAAATGCCCAGAACAACTTTCAAAGAATTACTTGATGCCGGTGTTCATTTCGGACACCTGAAAAGAAAATGGAATCCTGCCATGGCTCCTTATATCTTTATGGAGCGCAACGGAATCCACATTATTGACCTTGAAAAAACAATCATCAAACTCGACGAAGCAGCTTCAGCCATAAAGCATATCGCAAAATCAGGAAAGAAAGTGTTGTTTGTTGCCACCAAGAAACAGGCAAAAGAAATTGTTGCCGAAAAAGTCAGGAATGTAAATATGCCCTATGTCACAGAACGCTGGCCCGGTGGGATGCTCACAAACTTCCCCACAATCCGTAAAGCGGTCAAGAAAATGGGATCAATCGACAAGATGGCATCAGACGGAACTTTTATAAATCTTTCAAAACGCGAAAGACTCCAGGTAACACGGCAGAGGGCCAAACTGGAAAAAAACCTTGGAAGTATTGTCGACCTTACACGGCTTCCTTCAGCACTCTTTGTTGTTGATGTATGTAAGGAACATATCGCCGTAAGGGAAGCCAAAAGGCTTGGCATTCCTGTTTTCGCAATGGTCGATACTAATTCCGATCCTACAGAAATAGATTTTCCCATTCCGGCCAACGACGACGCATCAAAATCAATTTCACTGATCATTGAGATTCTCTGTCAGTCCATTGAAGAAGGTCTTAATGAAAGAAAACTCGAAAAAGATAAAGAATCCCTGGCGAAAGACAGGAGCTCTATCAGAAAAGATCTTGAAACCAAGGATATGCCTGAATCTCTTATAGAGGCAATAGTTGAAGAAGAAGAAGAGGAACCGGTTACAGAAGAACATGAAGAGGATGAGGGTGTTGCCGATTCTGTTGAAGGATCTGAAGAAGAAGAAAATTAGTTATTGCTTTGCCCGCCGAAGCCTTGGCGAAGGTGGGGTTATTATTTATTAATTATTTACCAGAAAAAATATTAAGATGGCTACAATTACAGCTGCTGATGTTGCAAAACTCAGAAGGGTCACCCTTGCCGGAATGATGGACTGCAAGAAAGCCCTTGAAGAAGCAGATGGAAATTTTGATAAAGCAATTGAAATAATCAGAAAGAAAGGACAGGCTGTTGCCAGTAAAAGAGCTGACAGGGAAGCTACTGAAGGTGTTGTTCTGGCAAAAACAAGCGCAAACGGCAAATTCGGAGCCATGGTCGTCCTGAACAGTGAGACTGACTTCGTTGCTATAAATGCTGATTTTACAGGACTTGCAAATAAAATACTTGATACGGCGGTAACAAAAAATCCTGCTGACCTTGAAGTTTTAAAATCCCTTCCCCTGGAAGGAACAAAAATCGGAGATAAGGTTGTGGAATTTATCGGAATAATTGGTGAAAAGCTCGAATTATCATATTACGAGAAAATTGAAGCTGCTCATGTCCAGGCATATATTCATCCGGGAAACAAGCTTGCAACGCTTGTCGGTTTTTCAAAAGCCGGTCTGGATATCCAGGTGTACAAGGATGTGGCAATGCAGGTAGCTGCCATGGATCCTGTTGCAGTTGATAAGGATGATATTCCGCAGAAAATCATTGACCAGGAAATTGAGATCGGAAAAGAACAGGCAAGGCGCGACGGGAAACCTGAAGAGATGCTTGAAAAAATTGCACAGGGGAAACTTGGCAAATTCTACAAGGAGAGCACCCTGCTTAATCAGGAATTCATAAAAGACAACAAACTTACTATCGGACAGTATCTTAAATCAATTGATAAGGATCTTACAGTGACTGCCTTCAAAAGATACACTCTTAACCTGTAAGCGTTCGTTCATAATTCAATATCATAGGTGGCACCCCCGGGCGCCATCTTTTTTTTATTTTGTTATTATCCTATCTTTACGATATAGAAACATATATTATGAAATATTCAAGGATCCTACTGAAGCTCAGCGGCGAATCAATGGCCGGGAAAGACAGTCACGGTATTGATGAAACTGTTCTTGATAAATATGCAAAGCAGATAGTTGAGGTGGTAAATGAAAATTGCGAGGTTTCAATTGTCATAGGCGGAGGAAACATCTTCCGGGGCTTAAGCGGGACACAATCGGGTTTTGACAGGGTAAAAGGCGACCAAATGGGCATGCTGGCTACAGTAATAAACAGCCTTGCACTGGAAAGCGCAATCAAAAAGCATGGAGGAAAAGCAACTGTTTTCACTTCAATAAGAATGGAACCCGTGGGAGAACTTTATAACAGGGACAAAGTTGTTGAAGAAATGAAAAGAGGCTTCGTCTGCATCCTTTCGGGCGGAACAGGAAATCCATTTTTCACAACTGACACTGCTTCAGCCCTGAGGGCAGTGGAGATCGGCGCAGATGTACTCTTAAAGGGAACCAGGGTGGACGGTGTCTATACTGCCGATCCGGAAAAAAACCCCAAAGCCCGTAAATTTGAAAGGATCTCTTTTGAGGAGGCAATTGCACTAAGGCTTAAAATAATGGATTCCACTGCTTTTACCATGTGCCGCGAGAATATTATGCCTGTAATAGTATTTGACATGAACAAGCCCGGTAACCTGATGAAAGTTGTTAACGGGACAAGAACCGGGACACTGATTTTTAATTAAAAAGGAAATTGCATTTCAGTCTAATTTATTATTTTTGTTATTCTTGGAATATTTTAACCGGAAATTTGACAGATAACAAATCCATATAACCTGATCTATATGAATGAAGAAGTCGAACTTATAATAGAAGAGACCAAGGACAGGATGGAAAAAGCTCTTTATCATCTTGAGCATGAACTTGCCAGGCTTCGGGCGGGCAGGTCAAATCCTGCGCTCCTGGATGGGATAACAGTTGACTATTACGGAGTCAACTCACCATTAGCACAGGTTTCAAATATAAATACTCCTGATCCGAAGACTATCCTGATCCAGCCATGGGAAAAAACCATGCTGGGAACAATCGAAAAAGCCATCATGGCGGCTAATATTGGCCTCACCCCGATAAATAACGGGGAAATTATCCGTATAAATATCCCGCCGCTTACTGAAGAGAGACGTCATCAGCTTGTTAAACAGGTCCGTAATGAAGGCGAAACAGCTAAGATAAGTGTCCGCAATGCCAGGAAATGGGCAAATGACGAATTAAAACAGCTTCTTAAAGACGGCCTGCCCGAAGACACTGAAAAAGATGCTGAAGAAAAAGTACAGGAACTGACAACCAGCTACAATGACAAGGTGGAGAAAGTCATGGACCTGAAAGAAAAGGATGTTATGACGGTTTAA
>CAYWEQ010000010.1:8906-11202 GCA_964457185.1 uncultured Rikenellaceae bacterium | reverse complement strand
CCAACTGTGTACTCATCCGAATTAAATCCAAATACTTTATCAAGGAGCGGCACAGCAGATCCCAGAGGATGTTCAATGGTGATTTTATGAATATTACCCCATTTCCATTTTGACTGGTCTTCCCCGAACTGCCTGGCAAGGGACGCAACACAATCCTTGAAACTCTTCATAATTATATCATCAAGCGTCTCTTTTTCCGGTGTATCAACATTATCAATCCACTCATCGGGTCCTGTTTTAAGAATTCTGTATATATAATAGTCTTTGATAACATTATAGGCATCTGATACGGACAAGTAATTATCATATAGTTCCTGCAGTTCATCAGCGAGAATGTTCCTGATGAAACTAATCCTGAAGGATTCAAAGACTGAAGGTGCTACCAGATCTGCATTCATATCATAGTCCCACCCTGTGAACGTGTCCAATGCATTTGTTTCAGCAGAAGTAAGGTCCTCTTTTCTGTCATTCACTTTCAGTATGAAAGGTGTCATCAAGGCAGCATATTCGGAATGCTGGTCGGTTATCATTCTTTTAAAATCATCCATATTAAATATTTCTTTTTCATCCAGCATTTTCCTGATTCTGCTGATCCTGTAAGGAAGAGCAAAGGCTGAACTTATGTAGTATGGATAATCATCGTCTACCGTTTTGTTATTTGCTGAAGAAACATATCCTTTTTCAGGATTAAAGCTGGAAGGAAGCTGTTCAAACGGCACGAATCCTTTCCAGTCAGATTCTTCTGTTTCACCATTCCTAATAAATACCCCGTTCCCTTGTCTTATTGGAATACCTCCTCCTGTGTTAAGCCCAATATTGCCATCGACATCAGCATAAACAAAGTTCTGGCTTACTGATCTGAATGTCTTAATAGCTGAACGGAAGTCATCCCACCCTGAGGCTCTGTTCAGCAGGCAAACAGTCCGGAGTTCATCGCTGTAATCATATCCGGACCATCTCATACTCAGAGCTGCATCCTCTATTTCTCTGTATCCGGATACAATAGGCCCCCTGTGAGTATATTTAATAATAACTGAATCCAGGATTCCTCCTTTTATATTTATTATTTCTTTCTTCACTACCATATTTTTCCATTCGCCATTGAAATAATACTGATTATCATTTTCAGGATTAATTTTTTCAGTAAAAAGGTCAACATCGTCTACCATAAGATTAGTCACGCCCCAGGCAATTTTCTCATTATGTCCGCAGACTATAAATGGCTGACCAGGAACGGCAACTCCTGTAACATTAAGTTTTCCGGGTATCACCTGATGCATTTGAAACCATATACCCGGAGAACCAAATCCCAGGTGCATATCGTTTGATAGAATCGGTTTGCCGGTTTCAGTCTTTTTACCTGCGACTGCCCAGTTATTGCTTCCTGAGAATGAAATAACACCCAATGCTTTCAATTTATCCATCGATGAAATGAAATCCCGGGCTTCTTTTAACAGAGTATCATTTATTTTAAAATCAGGGAAAACAACAGGATTTTCAGTATTCCAGTCAGGAATAAGCTGAGTTGCCTTTTCAATTCCAAGTTTTTGTGCCAGCCTGTAATAAAAAATCTCCTGTGTAAGATTATCTTTTGCCAGGTCCCAACCCATATATCCTATTATATTGGCTATATCTTCCAGTTTCCAGGGTTCAGGTTTATAACCAAGGATCCTGAATTCAGGCGGTAGCTTTTTCCCTGCATCATTTATATAAGTATTCACACCATCAGCAAATGACTGTAGCCAGGATAGAATTGCAGGATCTTCACTGCTCAAAACCAGTTTTGATTTTGCTGTCATTTCGAGGCATCTCAGGAATTTATCGGTCTCTGCCAATGATTCGCCCATAACTTCGGACAATCGTCCTGTGGTGGCACGCCGGATCAGGTCCATAAACCACAGTCTTTCCTGAGCCATTACATAACCCACAGCTAAATAGAGGTCATTCTCATTCTCAGCATAAATATGCGGCATGCCCCTTTGGTCCCTGAACACTGTAACTTCTTTTGTAAGTCCTGTAACTGTCAGTTCACCCTCATATTGCGGAAGGGCTCCTCTTTTGATGCCTGTAATAAGGATCAGTCCTGCAATGACTGCAATTACGATCAGCGCCAATAGAGAGATCAGGATGATTTTAAGGATTTTCATGATTTTCTTATTTAAATAATACTAATTTACGATTTTGTTTGAATTTATTAAAAGATTATCATATCAGTATCTCACTCCTCTGAGTCCCGAAGTACAGTTCCTGCATATTTCAGTCATATAACGTCCTGAAAGTATACTCTTTCTGAATA
>CAYWEQ010000010.1:0-8806 GCA_964457185.1 uncultured Rikenellaceae bacterium | reverse complement strand
CAGTTCCTGCATATTTCAGTCATATAACGTCCTGAAAGTATACTCTTTCTGAATATTGTGTACCTGGAGCCGTTCCAGATATCCCTGAAAGTTTCTTCGTTAATGTCTCCCATAACATGCTCAGCGTTCTTATCGAAGCAGCAGGGGATCACTTTCCCGTCCCAGGTTATCACCGGGTTAAGCCACAGCCTTGCACACCTGTCGGGAAGAGGATTTTTAATTGAGTATTTCCCGTCTTTCTTTTGATATCTTAAATACTTCTGTTTTAAAGGAAGCCATGTTTCAAAAGCTCCTGCATTGATTATCTGTAATGATTTCATACGGAAGGAAGCTTTCATCTCTGAGGCAAAATGCCTTGCACTGTGTATCTGATCCTTATTTTTCCTGTTCACAAGGAATTGAATTTCAAGCTTTAAAGGTGAACCGGCTTTTTTGTTTGCTTTGTATACATTCCTGATCCCCTCCATTACCACAGTCAGGTCCCCGTTTATCCTGTATGATGAATATGTTCCCTGATCCATTCCGTCAAGCGATACAACCAGCCTGCTCAATTCTGATCGTACAATCTTTTCGGCATTTTCCGCTGTCAGAAAATGTCCGTTTGTAGATACTGTTGTATTGATATTCCGCGATTTTTTCAAAAAGCTGAAGAACCTGGGGTGCATCATTGATTCTCCCTGGAAATTAAGTGTTGAATAGTAAAGGTATGGTCTCAGCTCTGATATTATTTTGTCGAACATATCCAGCTCCATAAAACCTTTTTTTCTTGTCATCAGTCCTGATCCTGTAACGCATTCTGGACAATTCAGGTTGCAATGGTTCGTCAGTTCCACTCCCAGAGCAGGGGGCATTCCGTACACAACAGCCTTGCCGGTTAAAGTGCTGTGGATGTATGAATAGACTGCGAATAATGCATTAACCGGTTTAACGAACGGTATTGTCATCAACCTGAATATTGGACTGAAGTAAGATAGAAAATATTTTCAAGGAAAAACATAGGGTTTCGAGGTGTAGTTCAGGTCTTACAATTGAAAAACAAAGAAAAATTAATAATCAATTTTATAACCAAATTACAAATTGCCATGAAAACACTAAGAAACATTTCGCTTTTTGCAGTAGTTGTTCTGCTGGCATTTACCTTTCAGACAGTTTCCGGAGGCGATTCCGGCGCAAGGAAGAAAGGCGACCAGCAGGTTTACCTTACCCTCAAGGGGAAGGTGGTTGATGCTGAAACAGGAACGCCTCTTGTTTTCGCAACTGTTTCCGTTTCGGAATCCAATGTTGCGGTTGTAACAAACATTGACGGGGAATTCACTTTAAAGGTTGGGGAAAGTCTTGTTTCCAAAAACCTTGAGATCACATACCTGGGGTATAAGAACATGGTTATTGCCATTAGTTCGATGCGTGACAACGGGTATAAGAATATATTCCGTATGGAAATAGCCCCTATTCCTATCAAAGAGATCATTGTCAAGCCATTGGATCCCGATGCCATCGTTGAAAAGGCTATAGCAAGGATCAACAAGAACTATGAGTCTGTACCGAATCTTATGACAGCATTTTACAGGGAGACAATCCGCAAGAACCGCTCGTATGTTTCCATAGGTGAAGCAGTGGTTGAAATCTTCAAGGCTCCATACGCCAATGATATCCGGTTTGACGGTACACGTATTTACAAGGGAAGAAAAAGTTCGGATGTTGAAAAAGTTGATACGCTTCTGTTCAAGCTCCAGGGTGGTACAACAAGCGTGCTTCAGCTCGATATTGCCAAGAACACTGAGTCGGTTCTCACGTCAGAAGCAATGAAATATTATGATTATTCGCTTTCAAATGTCATTGAAATAGACGGCAGACCTCATTATGTAATTGACTTCATGCAGAAACCTTCAGTTGAGGAACCTCTGTTTATGGGAAGTCTTTACATAGAAATGGATTCGTATGCAATTACAGAGGCTGAATTTGGTTTCAACCTCTCAAACAAGGAGGCTGCTTCCTCTATGTTTATAAGGAAAAAACCGCTTGGTGTTGAGGTGACTCCTGAAGTTGCTACCTACCGCACAAAGTACCGCGAACAGGATGGTAAATGGTATTTTGCATATTCCAGGGCTGAGGTAAAATTCAAGGTTGACTGGAAGAAGAAACTCTTCCATACCTACTATACAACCATGTCGGAAATAGCAGTTACCGACCGTACTGCCGAAGAAGTTATTAAATTTGCAGGAAAAGAGAGAGTGAAATATTCAGATGTATTTACAGAAAAAGTCAGCGCATTTGTTGATATTGATTTCTGGGGCGATTATAACGTAATTGAACCTGATCAGAGCATCGAATCAGCCATTCGCCGGCTTAGCAGAAAACTTAAATTCAGTGACAGGGAAGATTATATGAAACAGTAGTCTAATGATCGGGGACAGTGAAATAATAAGGAGGATCCGGCAAGGTGATACTGGACAGTTTGAGTCACTTTTCAGATCCTCCTATGTTTCCCTGGTCCGATATGCAAAGACACTTGTTAAAGACCACGATACAGCCGAGGAAATTGTTCAGGACCTTTTCTTCAGGTTATGGCAGGATAAGGAAAAAATAAAAATTGAAAGTTCTTTGAATGGTTATCTCTTCAGGGCGGTCCACAACCGCTCCCTTCACTGGATTGAACATAACAGGGTGGTTGAAAAATATGCCCGCGATGCAGAATACAGCCAGACTGATAGAGTTGAAAATCCTTCCGAGATAATCCAGTATAAAGAACTTCAGTCAAAAATTGCAAAAATACTTGCACGACTGCCGGAAAGATGCGGCAGGATCTTTTGCATGAACAGGTTTGAAGGATTAAAATACGCGGAAATTGCCGAAATACTTTCTGTCTCAGTTAAAACAGTAGAGGCAAACATGGGAAAGGCACTTAAAGAATTCAGAAAATCACTAAAAGAACAATGAAAGAGAAAATGAACATAGATAAGTTTACCGACAGGGACTGGGAAGAGCTTGCTTCAGCTTTGTCAGAAGAAAAGAGTGATCAGTCAGAACTTCTTGAGAGGTTTCTGTCTGAAGACGGGAATAACACAGTGGAATTATGGAAAAAGCTGAGAGATATGAATGATAACAGGGAAATCAATGTTGATGAAGCATGGGATAAAGTGTATTCCAGGCTTAGTGAATCCGGGGAAATGATAAAGAAAGTTCCGTCCGGAATACTTTTTATAAGAAGTCGATTTATGAAAATAGCTGCCGCAGTTCTTATTATCCTTAGCCTGGGAATAGTTTCCCTTTATGTCGGCATGCACAACAAAATGATAACTGTCGCCACTACCGGTGATCAGAAAAACCTTGAGGTTACCCTTCCTGACAGAAGCAATGTCTTCCTGAACCGTAATACTGAATTAAGCTACAGGGCAAACTTTGGAAAATCACTGAGAAGAGTTTCTCTCTCAGGTGAAGCATTTTTTGAAATCACTGCTGATGCTGAAAAACCATTCACTGTCGATGCAGGAAAAGCCAGTGTGACGGTTATCGGTACATCCTTCAATATTATAACAAATAATCCTGATTCAGCTGTGGAGGTTTATGTTGAAACCGGTAAAGTAATGCTCTCCGATAATGCCGGAGCCAGGAATCTTTCACTTGAACCGGGTTATATTGGGACAATGGATACAGAGATCTCGGGAAGAACACTTAATGACAATCTCAATTATATGTCGTGGAAAACCGGTGTGCTTGTCTATAATGGACAAACTCTCGATATTGTCTTCAGGGACCTGAAGAGAGTCTATAATATGGATATAATTGCTGACGATCCCGAAATATCTGACTTACCATGGGTTTCACCACCCATTGATAACCAGCCGCAGGAAACAATTATTCGTTTAATTTGTCGTAGCTTTACACTGAGCTATTCTAAGGATGGGAATGTTTACCATCTTTCCAAAAAATGACTCACAGATTGAAAGATGTTGTTCTTCAATGGCTTACATTGCAAAAGGATTTCAGCCATTGCTTTGCTGATCCTGCTGATACAATGGCAGACAGCGAAGTGTCAGACAGGTATTCTTGATTCAGTATTTACCTTCAGGGCAGGTTCAATAAAAACAATTAATGCCCTGAATCTTATTACCAGACAAACAGGTTACTACTTCACCTACGACAGCAGGCTGATTGATCCGGAAAAAAAGACTGAAATGACATTCAGTGACATTAAACTGAATGTCATTCTGGCCTGCATCCTTAAGAATGACTCGCTTGAATTCTCAGTAATTGATAAATACATCATCATCTCAAAAGCCATCCGGCCTCCGGTAACAAAAATTGATTCGCTGCCTGCCGTTGAACTCAATAATATTTCAGGGACCATCGTTGATGAAGAAACCGGGGATCCTCTGCCGTTTGCCACTATCGCATTAAAAAACAAGGGGAGAGGGACAGTGACAAACAGCAATGGTGAATTCCAGCTTAAAATAACACACGATTGCCTTAACGATACACTGTCCCTGTCATACCTGGGATTTAAAGGAAGAGAGATCCCTGTCAGACACTCTCTCGGCAGTAATTTCAGGATAACAATGACACGCGAATTCATACCTATACCTGAGATTATCATCAGGACCCAGAGTCCGCAGGAAATAATCTTCAAAACCGTTTCTTCGATCCCCCGCAATTATGGCAATTCCCCGGCAATGCTGACAGGTTTTTACAGGGAAGGTGTAATGAAGAAGGAGGAATTGCAGGTATATTCCGAAGCTGTTCTTCAGATTTACAAGAGCGCATATTCCGGTTCCCTCCTGGGCGACCAGATAAAAGTATTTAAGAGCAGAAAAATAGAAAACAGAGACCTCAGTGATACTCTTGCCGTGAGGCTTAAGGCAGGACTAAGCACATGCCTGGAACTTGACGGGGCAAAAAACATTTTTGATTTCATCGAAAGAGGAAGTATGTCTGAATACAGCTACAGGATCTCTGATATTGTCTCTTATGATGATGAAGCTGCCTGGGTTATTGATTTTGAGCAGAGGGAAGGTGTTGAAACACCATTGTTCAGGGGAAGCATATATATCAACACCGATGATTTTGCAATACTCAATGCAGATTTTGAGCTTAATCCGAAATATATTCTGAAATTAAAAGACTCCTTTATCTTAAGTCCTACACGCGGATACAGTACGTGGCCGGTTTCAGTAAAATACATGGTCAGCTACCGTAAAGTCAATAACAGGTATTTCCTCAACCACGTAAGAGGAGATCTTATCTTTTTATCAAAGCAGAAGAAAAAGCTCTTCAACAGTCAGTTCAGTGTTTTCTTTGAACTTGCCGTTACAGGAATAAGTCTGGAAAATGTTGGGAGGTTTGACAGGGAAGAGCTTGCTCCTATTCATTCAATATTCTCTAAAGCCATTGATGATTACGATCCCGGTTTCTGGCAAAACCAGGATTTCCTTAAGCCTGAGGATAATCTTCTCCAGGCGCTTAAAAATATGAACGTGCGGCTGCTGGAATTCTCGGAGAAATAGGACCGAAAGCTATATAAGTATTCATACTAACGAAAGCCCCTAAATCCCCTGAAGGGGACTTTTAAGAATCCCCTTTAGGGGGCAGGGGGCCAAAGGATTAGTATTTATTTATTAGGTCATACAACTCGGTCAGGTCAGGTGTAAGTATGATATCCGTCCTCCTGTTCTTCTGCCGGGCTTCTGATGTATTAGCCGTTTCTACCGGCACATATTCGCTTCGTCCTGAAGCCGTAAGGCGTTTCGGATCAATCCTGGAGCCTTCAAGCAGGGTTCTTACGACTGTAGTTGCCCTTTTCACGCTAAGATCCCAGTTATCCCTCAGCTGGCCGCCACCAGGATTATATGGAACATTATCCGTGTGTCCTTCTATTGTGATCTGGATATCGGGATTTCTTTCAAGCACTGCTGACAGCTTTTTAAGCGCATTCCTGCCATTAGCGTCGATCTCCCAGCTGGCAGATCTGAAAAGGAGCTTTTCATCAAGAGATACATATACCTTGCCGTTTTTCATCGTAACCGTCAGACCATTATTCTCAAATCCCAGAAGCGCTTCGGAAACTTTGTTTTTAAGATCCTGGACAATTCTCTTCTGTGCATCAAGGACTTTCTCAAGCTCCAGCATCCTTGCATTCCTCTTTTCAAGTTCAAAGGTAAGCTCGTCAAGAGCAGCTTTTTTTGTATCGAGAGTCTCCTCAAGCTGACGTAAGAGATCTTCTTTTGCCTGAAGATTAGCCTGGGCAGCCTGTAATTCCGCAAGAAGCTTCTGTGTCTCTTTGGCGCTGCCGCGGATCAGCTCTTCCTGCGCATTCTGCAGATCATCATATTTAGCTGAAATATTATTGAATTCCTCAAGAGCTTTATCCCGTTCAGCTTTCACAGATCCTATTTCCTCTTGAATTCCGGTCATATCTTTTTCGAGGAGTGCAATCTTTGTCTCCAGTTCCCTGTTTGCCATTTCAAGGCTGATGTTATCTGTCTTGAAATCGTCTCTCTCATTCATATATTGCCTGCTTGTATCCTGCAGGCTTTTGAATTTCTTCCCTGATACACAAGACATTGAGGATAAAACCATTAATAATACTGCGCTAATACTGAAAAGTGTTCTTTTCATGGCCATGATTTATTTTTTATAAAACAATCTTATCCATTAAATATTGTATTCTGAACTTATCAGATTGGGGCAAAATTAAGAAATCCCCACAATGCATCAGCAAACATCAGGGAATAATAATTGTTATATTTGCTGGTTATTCTTTCGAAATGAATACGGAAGAGAGCCTGTTGTTTAAAATATCATCTCCTGAGGATCTCAGGAAGCTCGATCCTTCCGATCTGGTGAAGGTCAGCGCTGAGCTTCGCCAGTTTATCATCGATGCTGTAAGTACAAATCCCGGGCATTTTGGCGCTAGTCTTGGTGTAGTTGAACTCACTGTTGCCCTGCATTATGTTTTCAACACACCCTATGATAAGATTATCTGGGATGTAGGACACCAGGCATACGGACACAAGATCCTTACAGGCAGGCGTGAAAAATTCATGACCAACAGAAAGTACAAGGGCATCAGCGGTTTCCCGAAAATGACTGAGAGTGAATATGATGCTTTTGGCACCGGGCATTCTTCGACATCCATATCGGCAGCCCTTGGTATGGCAGTCGCCTCAAAGAGAAAAGGAGAGGCAAGGCATATTGTTGCTGTCATTGGCGATGGCGCCATGACAGCGGGTGAAGCTTTTGAGGGACTTAATAATGCAGGGATAGCAAAATCCGATCTTCTGGTCATTCTAAACGACAATAATATTGCCATTGATCCCAATGTAGGTGCCCTTAAGGAATATCTCCTTGACATCACTACCAGTAAAACCTATAACAGGTTCAAGAATAAAGTGTGGAACATGCTCGGGATCTTTGGCCGGTTTGGGCCGAAAACCCGTACCCTTGCATCTCAGATTGAATCCGGATTAAAAAGCACGATCCTCGATAAAAGCAACATTTTTGAAGGTATGAATTTCCGGTATTTTGGCCCTATTGACGGGCACGACGTGCTTCACCTCAAGAGAGTACTTGAAGACCTTAAAAGAATCCCCGGACCAAAGCTCCTGCATTGCCTCACCGTTAAAGGGAAAGGTTTTAAACAGGCCGAAGTCCACCAGACTGCTTTTCATGCCCCGGGGAAATTTGATAAGGAGACCGGGGAACTGATTGATATTCCTAACGGAGACACTCTTCCTGCTTACCAGGAGGTTTTCGGAAGAACAATTCTTGAGCTTGCCCGCAAAAATGAGAAAATCGTTGGCATAACCCCTGCGATGCCTACCGGATCCTCATTAAGCATTATGATGAAGGAAATGCCCGACAGGACATTCGATGTCGGCATTGCTGAACAGCATGCTGTAACATTCTCTGCGGGACTTGCAACCCAGGGTCTTATACCTTTCTGCAACATTTATTCATCATTCATCCAGAGAGCTTATGACCAGGTTATCCATGATGTTGCACTTCAGAATCTCCACGTGGTATTCTGTCTCGACCGGGGAGGACTCGTCGGTTCAGACGGTGCGACCCACCATGGATTTTTTGATATTGCCTTTATGCGCACAATACCTAATATGATCGTCATCGCTCCAATGGACGCCGTTGAACTGCGTAATATTATGTACACTGCCCAGCTTGAACATAACAAAAAGCCATTTTCGATACGGTATCCCAGGGGACGCAGCTTGATTGAGGACTGGGAAGGACCGTTTGAAGAAATTACGATCGGGAAGGGACGCCTGTTGAGTGAAGGAAATGATATTGCAGTTCTGAGCCTCGGACAGCCGGGAAATAATGTTGTACCCGTTGTGAAAAAGCTTAAAAAGGAATCAATTACAATCACGCACTGGGATATGAGGTTTGCTGCCCCTCTCGATAGGGAAGCATTGCATTCGGTCTTTAATAAGTTCAAAAAAATCATTACTGTTGAAGATGGGGTCCTTAAGGGTGGATTCGGCAGCGCAATAATTGAGTTTATGTGCGACAATACTTACAATGCTGAAGTTAGACGTCTAGGTATTCCTGACTACTTTGTGGAACAGGGCAGCCAGGAAGAGCTTTACCATGAATGCGGGTATGACCAGACAGGGATAGAAAGGACAATAAGAGATATGTTGAAGAGGGTTGAAGGGAGTTGAAGGGAGTTGAAGAGAGTTTAAGAAGTTTAATAAGTCAGACCTTTGTGTTACTTTGTGTATATTTAGTGTACTTTGTGGTTAATAAAAATTATATGAAAAGAATTCCGATTCTGATTGTTTTAGCTCTTTTGATG
>CAYWEQ010000009.1:31068-35553 GCA_964457185.1 uncultured Rikenellaceae bacterium | reverse complement strand
AAACCTGGACAGCCGATGTCACCAACATCATCAGAATCAACAATACTTGCCGTAATCAGGAGAGGCATAGTGAACTTTATTTACTTCATTTCAAGCATAGCTGGAGTAGTAGGGATAATTATTCACGGAGAGGAGGTCAGCAAACTGGAATTCACCGGTACTCTGATTGTAGTTTCCGCATGTTACATTATACTTTATTTCTTCCTGCTTCAATTCAGGAATGAAATACTTAAGATACCCAGAAAAACATTATTTATCTTAATAACCATTCTTTTGTTTCTGTTAATTACCAAAGCGGTTGCATCGTTACCCGGAAGAAATATCATTTTCTTAATTCCTTTTGCCGTAATTCCGGTGATGATCAGAATTTTTTATGATGCCAGGCTTGCTTTGTTCATTCTGCTCATTACCATTATGATGGCCGCTTTTTTAGTGCAACAGCCATTTGAATTTGTCCTTTTGAGCTTTGCTTCCGGAATGGTTTCAATATTCACTCTGACAAATATTTACAGGCGGCTTCAGCTTTTGTTTACTGCTTTAATGGTAATACTTACCTACTCCGGGCTTTACATGGGCATATGGCTGATGAACGGCGGAAATTTTGATACAATCATATGGTCCGATTTCTACAGGTTTGCTGCGAACGGGATGCTGATACTGGTATGCTATCCTATGATTCTGATCTTTGAGAAAAGGTTCCTTTTCCTTTCTGATGCCACATTGCTTGAGCTTTCAGACACTAACCAGCTTGTATTGAGAAAGCTGGCTGAAGAGGCGCCCGGTTCTTTCCAGCATTCGCTCCAGGTTGCCAACCTTGCCGAAGAAGCAGCCAGGGTAATAGGAGCTAACGTCCTGCTGGTGAGGACTGGTGCTCTCTACCATGATATAGGAAAGATAGCTAATCCAAAATATTATATTGAAAATCAGAAAGATGATGTGAATCCTCACGAAAAGCTGGACCCTCGTTCCAGCTCCAAAGTAATTATCAATCATGTAAAGAACGGAGTGGTACTGGCAAAGAATTACAAGATCCCTTCGCAGATAATAGATTTTATAAGAACACACCATGGTACCACGATAGCCTATTTCTTCTACAAAAAGTACCTTGATCTTAATCCGGGAAAGGCAGATTCGAAGAAGGATTTTACATATCCGGGACCAAAGCCATTTTCAAAAGAGACCGCTGTTGTTATGATGGCCGATGCTGTCGAAGCATCTTCAAGAAGCCTCGTCAATTATTCCGAGGAAACCATCAGTGAGCTGGTTGAAAGGATCCTCCTTATCCAGGAACAGGATGGGCAGTTTTCTGAAATACCGCTGACCTATAAGGACATATCAGATATAAAAGATATCTTCAAGAGGAGGCTTTCAAATATTTATCATGCAAGGATCGCCTATCCTGAAAGGAGTTAGCGCATATCGATAACTTCAACACCTTTATGCTTTTCAGGTGAAAAGATGAACGTCCCTGGTTCAGGCACTTGTTTGAGACTGTATTCTCTGATAACAATGTCGAGTGTAATACCGTCCCTTCTCTTATATTCAAAGTTCTTAAGGTTCATGGATGGCTTTTCTATTGAAAGCCTGACTCTGATAAGGTCGCTCTTTATGTCCTCAGGATACAGGTCTACTAAATAGGAGTCTGACTTTTCTTCTATGAGCCTGCTTTTATAGCCTTTTTTATACATGGTAAAAATGGAAGAGGGGCGGCTTTGAAATGAATCATCATTTTTATCGGGTACGGTAATTGTTACCTCTTTTTCGGCAGGCAGATAGCTCCATGATGTTTCGCCATTGAACCATATTATATTATCAGGAAGATCAAGCCTGTAGCTGTTCCTGCTCAGGATAACAGATCCTTCCGTTGTATCCCTTGTGTTAGCTACCTGGTCAGTGTTAATAAGGAGGAATTTCATTGACACGGAAGGAGCGGAAGTTGCTGTAGTCGAGAATTTATCAAGTATCCTGACTGCCTGAGGATCATTCTGTCCTGTGACATAGGTTGCCGATAAGAGCAGGATTGAAAATATTGTAAAAATCCTCATGGGTGTACTTTTTATTCAAGACCCTTCAAAATCTGTTCCAAAACGAACAGATCGGTGCATAGCACATCCCTTGCCTTGCTTCCTTCAAAAGGTCCTACGATGCCGGCAGCTTCAAGCTGATCTATTATCCTTCCCGCCCTGTTGTAACCTATGGCCAGCTTCCTTTGAATCAGAGAAGTTGAACCCTGCTGGTGCTGAACCACCAGGCGTGCCGCCTCTTCAAATATGGGATCTCTTTTCCTGAGGTCAACCTCAAGTATACCTGAATCACTGTCGTCGATATATTCAGGCAGATGCATTGCATCCGGATAACCTTTCTGCGATCCGATGAACTCTGTAAGCTCTTCAATCTCAGGTGTATCGATAAATGCACATTGTACCCTTACAGGTTCAGCGCCTGAAGATATTAGCATATCGCCGTTTCCAATAAGCCTGTCAGCTCCGGTGACATCAAGGATCGTTCTTGAATCGATAGATGAGAAAACCCGGAATGCTATCCTGGTAGGGAAGTTTGCTTTAATAAAGCCTGTTATAATATTTGTGGTTGGCCGCTGTGTTGAGATAATAAGATGAATGCCAATCGCTCTTGCCACCTGTGCAAGCCTGCCGATCGGACCCTCAATTTCTCTTCCTGCTGTCATTATCAGGTCGGCAAACTCATCAATAACCAGCACAATATATGGCAGGTATTTATGTCCTTTTTCAGGATTCAGTCTGCGTGATATGAATTTCTCATTATACTCCTTGATATTGCGTGCCTGAGCTCCCTTGAGGAGTTCAAGCCGGTTATCCATTTCAATGCAAAGCGAATAAAGAGTATTGATGACTTTTTGGGTATCAGTAATTATCGCATCTTCTTCACCAGGAAGTTTTGCCAGGAAATGACGTTCTATCTTCGCGTACAGGGGCAATTCCACTCTTTTAGGATCCATCAGGACGAATTTAAGCTCCGCAGGATGCTTCTTATACAGAATAGATGTTATAATAGCATTAAGGCCTACCGATTTTCCCTGTCCCGTGGCACCTGCGACCAGAAGGTGAGGCATTTTGGTCAGATCAACAATATAAGGATCGTTCGTGATTGTGCGGCCAAGTGCAAGAGCTATATCGAATTTCGTTTCCTGGAAAGCCTTGGATGCAATAAGTGACCGCATTGAGACTATCTCAGGCTTCTTGTTAGGGACTTCAATACCGACAGTTCCCCTTCCCGGAATGGGAGCTATTATCCTTATGCCCATTGCAGAAAGGTTCAGCGCGATGTCATCTTCAAGCGATTTGATACGGGCAAGCTTGACACCCCGTTCCGGTATGATCTCATACAGTGTGACCGTCGGTCCGACTGTCGCTGAAATATGTTTTATACTGATCTTGTAATCACCAAGTGTCTTGATGATATTCTCCTTGTTCTCAAGTACTTCACTGTTATCAAAAGCACTATGGGATTTATGCTCCTTCAGGATGGAAACCGGAGGGAACCTGTAACGTGACAGATCAATACGGGGGTCATAATTCTCCATCAGGCCGTTAATCTCCTCAGCAGTAAGAATATCCTGCACTTCAGGTTTTATGATATCAATATCCACCGTTTTTTCTTCAGGTGTGACAGGTTTGTCATTGTCCAGATCACGGATCAATGATCCGTTTGCAGGTGTAATTACTTCCGGCTCTTCATCCTCCTCTATATCACTCGGTCTTGTCCTGTTTTTTACAAGGAATTCAACATGGCTTGTATCTTTTTTATCTTCCTCAGTAAGGAGTGTGCCGGATTCTGTTACCGATGTTTTATCATCCTCTTTCACAGGCTTTTTGAAAGAGAGGAATCCGGGTAATTTAAAACCAAAGGATGCGGGTGAAAACTTAAGTGCAAAGATCAGGTATGTTACCGTGAGAAGTGTGATGATTATCCCTGTTCCGATCTTTCCCATAAAAGCATTAAGCCACCTGGTCAGCAGGTAGCCCTGTGCACCGCCCGGACCGCTGATAAGGTATCCGTCTGATTGTCCGAAAATAAAACCAAGGATCAGCGACAGAATGATGACGGCAAAAGTAAGTCTTGCAACAATGCCCCGTGGTCTGAGTTTGGGAAAGTTCAGAAGATATAATCCTATAGTGCCGAAAATGAGGGGAATAAAAAATGCTCCAAAACCGAAGCCATAGCCAATTATCATTTTTGCCAGGAAATGACCGCTTTTACCTGACCAGTTTCTTACTTCGACATCAGGACCAGAGACTATTTCCGAATTCGGCAGGCTCTGGTCGGTTCTCCACCAGAAGAGATATGATATACATGCAATAAGAAGATATAAGGCGAAGCCTGTGATAAGGATACCAAATATAAACCTGACTCTTTCGTCGGTAAAAAATGATCTGTTCTTCCCCCTGACAACTTTCCCGGATTTTTTCTTATCTTCTTCCTTCCCCTTGTTCATGGTCGCCTGTT
>CAYWEQ010000009.1:29360-30968 GCA_964457185.1 uncultured Rikenellaceae bacterium | reverse complement strand
AAAAAGGATGGACTTTCAGGGAAGAGCTTAAACTTGACGGAGGATTCAGGCGTGTTGTGCCATCTCCGGTTCCTATAAATATAATTAATCATTCAATTATCAGGGATCTTGCACAGCAGGGTAATATTGTCATTGCTGCCGGCGGAGGCGGAGTGCCGGTGTATATTGATGAAAAGAATGATGTAAGGCCTGCTGAAGCGGTTATTGATAAAGACCTTGCATCATCAGTGCTGGCTACCCTTATCGGTGCCGATGAATTTTATATCCTTACTGATGTGCCTTATATATATATAAATTATAAAAAGCCCAACCAGGAGATCAAGGAATTCCTGAATTATGCTGATGCTCTTAAGTATCTTAATGAGGGGCATTTTGCCATGGGGAGCATGGCACCGAAGATACTGGCATGCCTTAACTTTATCAAAAGCGGTGGAAGGATGAGCGTCATTACTGAAGCATTCAAGCTCGCCGATACAAAATACGGTTCAAAAATCACATTGGAGTACGAAGACGAAAGGCGTTAGGTGTCGGGTATTCGGTACTCGGTATTTTAGCAACCAGGCTACCCAGGACCCAGTACCCAGGACCCAGGACCAAAATAATTACTACATTTGACATTTTAAATTCAAGAAAGATGAAACCCAACCTTCACAACAAGCACTTTCTTAAACTATTGGACTTTACTCCGGAAGAAATAAAATACCTTCTTGAACTCTCGGCAGAGCTGAAAAAAGCCAAAAAATCAGGAAAGGAAAGACAGTATCTGAAAGGTAAGAACATTGCCCTTATTTTTGAAAAACCCTCAACAAGGACGAGGTGTGCTTTTGAAGTGGCAGCTTTCGATCAGGGAGCGTGTGTGTCATACCTTGGACTGAGCGGATCACAGATCGGGCAAAAGGAATCCATGAAGGATACTGCAAGGGTGCTTGGACGGATGTACGACGGGATTGAATATCGCGGTTATGGTCAGTCAATTGTTGAGGAACTGGCAAAATATGCCGGTGTCCCTGTCTGGAATGGACTTACAAATGAATTTCACCCTACCCAGATCCTCGCTGATTTGCTGACAATGGCCGAACATTCTGCCAGACCGTTCAGCAAAATGATATTCTGTTATCTCGGAGATGCCAGGTTCAACATGGGTAATTCTTTGATGGTTGGTTCGGCCAAAATGGGCATTGATTTCAGGATTGCTGCGCCGAAAGCCTGTCAGCCTTCTGATGACCTCGTTGCAAAATGCAGGGCGATAGCAGAGGAAACAGGTGCAGGAATAACTATCACCGAGAATGTCGATGATGCAGTGAAAGGTGCCGATTACCTTTATACCGATGTATGGGTTTCGATGGGAGAACCTGATTCTGTATGGGAAGAAAGGATAGGTCTTCTTAAACCTTACCAGGTTAATATGTCTGTGATCGAAAAATCCGGTAATCCTGATGTTAAGGTTCTCCATTGCCTGCCCGCATTTCATAACAGGGGAACAAAGGTGGGGGAGGAGATATTTCGCAAGTTCGGACTTGACGGAATGGAAGTCACTGAAGATGTATTTGAATCAAAGCATTCAATAGTCTTTGATGAAGCTGAAAACAGGCTTCATACTATTAAGGC
>CAYWEQ010000009.1:23208-29260 GCA_964457185.1 uncultured Rikenellaceae bacterium | reverse complement strand
GCCATTATGCTATCCACTCCCTGACAAAATAGAATGTTATTATAAATGATGTTGCCAGTTTGAGTCCGATTCCTGTCAGGAATCCAAGCAGGCTGCCGAATCCTGCCTTCAGGGCATATTTCATATCATCCTTGAAGATAAGCTCCCCGACTATTGCTCCTATCAGGGGTCCGACAATAATCCCGACAGGCCCAAGGAAGAGGCCTATTATAAGCCCGACAGTAGCACCCCTCATCCCGTATTTGGAGCCTCCGAATTTCCTCGTGCCCCAGATAGGGACTATATAATCGAGAATTGTGACAACAATAGTAATGGCTGCAAGAGCTATCAATACTGTATTGCTGAATTGTCCGAACCTGGATATATGAAGAAGTATTAATCCGAGATAACTTATGGGAGGTCCCGGCAATACAGGAACCAGACAACCGATAATTCCGATAATCATCAGGATGATTCCCAATATAAGAAGGATATAATCAGACATTCAGAGTAAAATCCGGACAAGGTTTAGTGGCGACGGCATTATTTTTTCCCGAGGTCATCAAACTCAATGTTTGTGAACTCTTCTGTCGTCAGAGTTTGCTTTTCGTTACCTGTTTTTACCTCTGTTACAGGAACGGAGGCTTTTAATTCGTCCCTGCCATTGTCAATATAGGTGACTGCATCCTTCAGGCCTTCCGTAAACTTCTCAAAATCTTCCTTATACAGAAAGATCTTATGCTTCTCATAGAAAAACTTACCTTCTTTGCCTAAACGCTTTTTGCTTTCAGTAATGGTAAGGTAGTAATCTTCTTTCCTGGTAGCTTTTACATCAAAGAAATAGGTTCTTTTCCCCGCACGTACAACCCTGGTGAAAATCTCCTCCTTCTGAGCTTTTTCCTCACTCCCGTTCAGATCTTCTTTTGTTCCGGTTTCTTCTTCCATTTCCAAGTCTGTTAAGGTTAGGTTGTTATTTTGTATTGTCAAATGTAGCAATATTTTTTTCAAATCAAAATAAGCCTCTTCAAATGGCTTTAAATTTTATACTGTTGTTTTGAGGGTAACGGAAAAAGAGTATTTTTGCAGCGGAATCAGAGGTTCTTTAAAGATGATAAGCAGAAGACTGTTACGCATAAAAGCCCTGATGGCCCTTTATGCTCTTAACCGCAGGAAAGATGATGATCTGGCAAGGGCTGAAACAGAACTTATGTTCAGCATTGAAAAGACATACGACCTCTACCATTATCTAATGCTGCTTGTACTTGAAATTTCCGATATTGCTTCTGAAAAAATTGAGCAGTCCCGTCTGAAAAAAATACCGTCGCCCGAAGACCTGAATCCCAACCTTCGATTTGTTGATAACAGGATCATTACACAGATGAGGAATAACCTGGCATTTCGAAAATATATTGCCACCAGTAAAATATCATGGGTAAACTATTCCCATATTGTCCGTTTCCTGTACAATAAAATGATTGCATGGGAAATATATGAGGATTATATGAATTCCAACGAGAATAATTACCTGGAGGATAAAAAGTTCGTAATCAGACTTATTAGTAACTTTTTCGCAAATTCGGAAGATCTTGTCAATTGCCTCGAGGAGCAGAGCATCTACTGGAATGATGACATGGAATATGTGATGATAATGATTGAAAAGACACTGAAAAAGTTTAAGGATGATTCAGGAGAAAAAGCGTTATTATTGCCTCTCTTTAAGAATGAGGAGGATGAAAACTTTGTAAAAATATTATTCAGAAAGACTGTACTTAACACAAAAAAGTATTCGGAATTAATCGATAATAACACCACTAACTGGGAACTGGAGCGTATCGCTCTCATGGATATTCTTGTAATGGAGCTGGCAATAACAGAGATCCTTGAATTCCCGGAAATCCCTGTTAAAGTAACTCTCAATGAATACATTGAAATAGCAAAATACTATTGTACGTCAAAAAGCAGTACATTTGTCAACGGCATCCTTGATAATATCGTTAAGGAGATAAGGGGAAAGGGCCTTTTTAACAAGTACGGAAGAGGCCTGGTGGGAGAATCACTTAAAAATAAAAACTGATTTTCGCGGCTTACTGTTTTATGAAAAGAGATATACAGCTATATTTGATCATTCTTATCGTAGCATTAACAGGCTGCGCAGGCAGGACTCAGAAGGGGAGCGGCGACTCACTCTCTTCTGATACGGGGAAGGCTGTTCTTACATTCAGGGAATATGAACACCTCTTTGGAAAAGTCAATGAAGGGGAAAAGGCAGGGTGTATTTTTACTTTTGAAAATACAGGTACTTCCGACCTGGTAATACTGGCAGCAACAACAACCTGCGGCTGTACAGTACCTGAATATGACAGGAAACCGGTATCTCCAGGGGAAACAGGTAAACTCGAAGTGATCTTTGATACTTCAGGAAGAAGCGGCATACAATCCAAGATCATCACTGTAAGATCAAATGCGGTAAATCCTGTGGTATTGCTTAAAATAACAGCAGAAGTAATAAACAGTAATAATAACTAATAAATAAAAAAATGACCAGTTTTGCGTACATACTTTTAATGGGACAGCCCGCATCTTCAACCGGCGGGCAGAGCAATGCCCTGATCACCTTTCTTCCGCTGCTGCTTGTATTTGTGGTATTCTATTTCTTTATGATCAGGCCGCAGATGAGAAAGCAGAAAGAGGCGAATAATTACAGGAGCTCGCTGAAAAAGGGAGATAAGGTAATTACAACAGGCGGAATATACGGAAGGGTATACGAGGTGAAGGATAATTACGTTATGATAGATGCCGGTGGCGATGTCAAACTGAAAGTTGACAAGAACGCGCTGCTGAAAGATCCTTCGGCAGACGGACAAAACTAACATAAGTCTGTAGCCCGGGTGGACAAAAAGAAAGAAATACAAACTGAGAAACCGATCAAAAAGGGAGGGAGTTTTAATAAAAGGAATATTGCTGTCTTCACTTTCTTCCTTTGTCTATCCTTTGGTATCTGGTATCTCAACGCCCTTGGAAAAGACCTCGAAGCTGATATAAGGTATCCTGTCAGATATACAAACATCCCAAAGGACTGGAATCTGAGTGACACCAATCCCCAGAAAGTAGACCTGTGCCTGAGCGGACCCGGCTATTCAATTCTTCAGATGAAGATTATTAGGAAGTATGCACCTTTGATAATCGATTTCTCCAAAGTGAGCTATAAGCACATAGGAGACACTAAATCAGCTGATTATTATATAGTAACTTCAAACCTTGTTCCGAATATCAATTCACAGCTGAAATCAGGGTGCAAACTCACTTCGCTAAAACCTGATACTATTTTCTTATCCGTCAGATAGTATGAAACCTGGGATGAAGCTCGGTATTACCGGCGGTATAGGGAGCGGAAAAACATCCGTATGCCGGGTTTTTAATGTCCTGGGAATACCTGTGTTCTCGGCCGATCCTGAAGCACAGAAAATTATGAATGAAAACAGCAAAATCAAAAGAGGGATCAATGAAATCGCCGGCAGGAATATTTATCCGCACGGAAAGCTTGACCGCATGGAACTGGCATCTCTCATCTTTAATGATCCCGAGAGCCTGAAAAAAGTCAACGCACTTGTTCACCCTGCAGTTTTTGTAAATTTCATTCAGTGGGCTGAAAAGCAAACTGCACCGTATGTGATTATGGAAGCTGCAATCATGTTCGAAAGCGGTGCTTCAAAACTTGTAGACAGGGTGGCAACTATCGTTGCTCCTGTTGAGGAGAGAATTGCCAGGGTAACCCTGAGAAACAAGCTTACCAGGGAACAGGTAATGGACAGGATAAGAAACCAGATGACTGACAAGGAAAGGATCAAAAGATCGGATTATATCATCAGTAATTCCGAAAACGAAATGATAATTCCGGTTATCCTCAGGATTAATGAAGATATTTTGACTCACTTAAATTCCTGAAACCATAAAATGGGAAGACTTGGTAAATGGATAGGAGGAGGCCTCGGATGGGCAATGGGAGGTCCGATAGGAGGACTCCTTGGATTTTTTGTCGGATCAATTATTGACAGTACAACGGTAAGAACGTCAACCTATGCACCTGCGGATGAAAGAACTACACCCGGGGCTTTTGGCGTCAGCCTGATTGTCCTTATTGCAGCTGTAATGAAAGCTGACGGGAAAGTGCTCAAATCAGAGCTGGATTATGTCAAACAGTTCTTTGTCAGGCAATTCGGAAGAGACTCTGCCTCTGAAGCCAATATGATGCTGAGAGATCTGCTTAAACAGAATATCCCTGTGCAGGATGTCTGTTCTCAGATCAGCAGGAACATGGATTACTCTTCACGGCTCCAGCTGCTTCAGCTTCTTTACAACGTGTCAATAGCTGACGGGAATATCCATCCTTCTGAAATACAGATTATTGACGCTATAGCGGGATACATTGGGATATCCGCATCCGACCAGCTCTCAATAAAGAATATGTTCATTCCTGAAACAGACTCTTCATACAAAATACTTGAAATTGACCCTTCAGCGTCAAATGATGAGGTCAAAAAAGCATACAGAAGAATGGCAATGAAATACCACCCTGATAAAGTCAGTCATCTTGGCAACGAATTCAAGAAAACAGCTGACGAGAAATTTAAAAAGGTTAATGAAGCCTATGAAATTATAAAAAAAGAGAGAAATATGGTGTAAATTTGCCTTTTATCTCTAACATTCCAATACTTGAATTAAATTTACATTCAAAATAGTTATTATGGTTCTGAAAGATATTATGGCGATATCAGGTCAACCCGGGCTTTTCAAATTCATTGTCAGGGGTAAAAATGCAATAATCGTTGAACACCTGGAGACAAAGAGAAGGGGAAGTGCATTCAATTCAGCAAGAGTCAGTTCGCTTGACGAGATCACGGTATTTACTGAAAAGGAAGAAGACATGCCTCTCGGGAAGGTCCTTGATCTTATTTATGAAAAGGAGAATGGCGGACCGGCAATAGATTACAAGAGCGATCCCGAAAAGCTAAAATCCTATTTTGGTGAGGTTCTTCCCGATTATGACAGAGATAAGGTATACAACAGCGACATCAGAAAAATACTGCAATGGTACAACGTACTTCAGAAACTGAACCTTCTTGTTAAGGAAGAGCCTGAAGCTAAAGAACACCCTGAACAGGAAAAAGAAGCCAAACCAAAGAAAGAGAAGAAACCTGAAGCTGAAACTGAAAAGAAAAAAGGACCGGCAGCCGGCAAGAAAAAGAATACCGCAGAAAAGACTGAACCTGGCAAAAAGAAGAAATCCCCAAAATCAACGACAAAGTAAAAACTACCAGCCTGCTATGAATTTTGGTGGTGCCGAAGTTGTGTATGATTATTCCTCGTCACGGATAATTGTAGTTCCCGTACCTTACGATGAAACAAGCACCTGGGTGAGAGGTTCTGATATGGGCCCCGATGCGATAATGGAGGCCTCCGTCAACCTGGAATTCTATGATGTTGAAACAGGCACCGAGGTCCATAAGAAGGGCATACATACAATCGACCCGGTTGACGAAAAGAGATCACCTGAAACCCTCGTTGATGCCGTTCATTCCAGAATATGGGACCTCCTGCAGGAAAATAAATTCCCGGTGATAGCAGGAGGGAACCATACGGTTAGCATCGGATCAGTAAAAGCATTCGCTGAACATTATAAGGATCTTTCAGTGCTTCAACTTGATGCTCATTCCGACCTGAGACAGGAATATGAGGGATCCAGATTCAACCATGCCTGTACCATGGCCCGGATCCTGGAACTGGCGCCGGCAGTACAGGTGGGTATCCGCAGTGTGTCTGCTGAAGAGCTTCCTTTCATAGATAAGGAAAGAATCTACTATGCTTACGAGCTTTATTATAATAAAAAATTATATCTGGAAGCGGCAGACAAGCTTACAGGGAATGTCTATGTTACGATTGACCTTGATGTTTTCGATCCGGCAATAATGCCTTCCACAGGTACACCCGAACCGGGAGGTCCCGATTATTTTGAGCTTATGCATTTCCTCAGGGATGTAGCTAAGAAGAAAAATATAGTAGGCTTTGATGTTGT
>CAYWEQ010000009.1:9111-23108 GCA_964457185.1 uncultured Rikenellaceae bacterium | reverse complement strand
CTTCGCTTCCTCCCATATCACATTCATGTCGTCGAGGCTCATGTCATGAAGGGAGATCCCTTTTGAAAGAGTCTCTTTTTCAAGATAGTTGAACCGCCTGATAAATTTCCTGTTTGTTTTCTCCAGAGCTGCCTCCGGATCGATGCCATAAAGGCGTGAAGCATTGATAATTGAGAATAAAACATCACCCAGTTCTGATTCTATTTTTTCTGTATCCTGATTTTCTATCTCGTTCTTCAGTTCATTGATCTCTTCAAGCATTTTATTCCATATCTGTTCCGGCTTTTCCCAGTCAAACCCGACACCTCTTACCTTTTCCTGTATCCTGTTAGCTTTTATGATAGCAGGCAGCGAGGACGGAACTCCCGACAAAACAGGCTTATATCCGTTATTCTCACTTATCTTGAGCTTTTCCCAGTTTTCTTCAACCTCGGAGGGACCTGATACTTTCACATCTCCGAATACATGGGGATGCCTGTATACAAGCTTTTCATTTATACCTTTCAGTACGTCAGTCATGGTGAATGTGCCTTTTTCAGATCCGATCTTTGAATAAAAGACAAGATGCAGCATAATGTCTCCCAGCTCATTCTTTATCCCTTCATCGTTGTTTGAGAATATGGCGTCGGCAAGTTCATAAGTCTCTTCAATAGTCAGCTTCCTCAGGCTCTCAAAAGTCTGTTTCATATCCCACGGGCATGTTTCCCTTAATCTGTCCATGATCGTAAGGAGCTTTTCAAACTCTTCGATGCTTCTTTTTTTATCATTCATATTGTAAACGGTTTTTAAAATAAGTGGTTGGGCGCTGCCGGCTTTACCTCCTTGTCAACACGGATAACCGATCCTGCCGTCAGACTTAATAATTCTGAAATATTTGCCCCGTTGATCGATATTTCAAGCAGATCCAGGGAGTTAAACCTCGCAAGAAGCTCACCAACAGGTACATCATTGTATCTTTCAACTATATGATCTGTGTAATTCTTGTTACTCTGAATAAGTATGCGGTAATTTCTGTCCTCAAAAACCCTGTTGAAAATTTCCCTTGTAATATTTGAAATGGCATTTCCGTATGAATCAATGAAAATTATGCTTCCGATAATTACATTCTTATCGATTGTGGCCCTGAGAGGTATACGTTCACTTATATTGCTGAGAGGTTTACCCAGTTCTGACATTTTCTTCCCTGAAACCAGGCCGGCAGCAGCTTTAGCAAAAACTTCAAGCTCATCTGAGCACCCCTTATGTTCAATTTTTACAATCTCGTCAGGATCAGAATTAAGGATAAGGTTGAAAATACCATTGTCAGTACCGATAAAGAAGTGATCCCTGGCTTTGACGATCAGGTGATCCTGCTTGCTGGCAGCTTCGGAATGGACACATATAATATGTATCGTTCCTTTAGGATAGTTGTTCCAGGTATTCCTGATCACGAAGGACGCATGCGAAATATTGAAAACAGGAATATTCCCTGCGTTGTCAATAATAGTAACGCCCGGACACATGCTGCACAGTTTCCCTTTAATGATGCCATGATAGATATCTTCAGGCTTCCATTCAGTTGTAAGGGTAATAACGGCCATAGGGAAAAAACTTAAAGCAAAGATAATCTTCTAAAGAAAAATAAACTTACTTTGTACTGATCCGGGGAAAATTTTTATGAATTTACAGCT
The DNA here is from genome assembly GCA_964457185.1 of uncultured Rikenellaceae bacterium. Lineage (GTDB taxonomy): Bacteria > Bacteroidota > Bacteroidia > Bacteroidales > VadinHA17 > LD21. The sequence goes on along the minus strand of CAYWEQ010000009.1, from coordinate 21,438 downwards.
GTTTTCCGGCGGACAGGCAAGATCAGAAATTTAAAGGAATTTAATGACAGAAATAGTAATTTTTCTTGAGGATATAGATCCTGTTGTCTTCTTCGGCACCAATAACATATTGCTTGATAAAATCCGGAGCTTTTTCCCTAAAATAAAGATTCTATCGAGGGGCAATGAAATAAAATGCATGGGCGAGGAATCAGAGATCACCATATTTGCAGAGAAATTCAATGATCTAATAGATTATTACCACAGATATCACCGTCTTGAAGAACAGGATATTGAGAAGTATTTTCTTGACTCGGAACATATGAAATCGGTCTCAAACGGCGAGTTTGAGCAGATACTTGTTTTCGGGACAAGCGGTAAACCAATCAGGGTGCGCACTGTGAATCAGCTGGTACTGGTAAATGATTATAAAACCAACGATCTTATAATTGCAGAGGGTCCTGCAGGGACAGGCAAAACATATACATCCATTGCGTTGGCTGTCAAGGCATTAAAGGAGCGCGAGGTAAAAAAGATCATTCTTACCCGTCCTGCAGTTGAGGCCGGTGAACGGCTTGGATTTCTCCCTGGCGATATGAAGGAGAAACTTGATCCTTACCTACAGCCTTTATATGATGCCCTTCATGATATGCTGCCCTATAAAAAACTTGAAACATGGCTTGAGGATGGAACGATACAGATTGCCCCTCTGGCTTTTATGAGGGGAAGAACTCTTGAAGATGCTTTCGTAATACTTGATGAAGCCCAGAATGCAACTATAAGCCAGCTTAAAATGTTCCTGACACGTATGGGTGTAAGCTCAAAATTCATTATGACAGGTGATACCACCCAGATTGATCTTCCGAAACGAAATGAATCGGGTCTGCTGCAGGCTATGCGTATTCTGACAGGTATTGAGGGAGTATCGGTAATTAAGTTCGACGAGCGGGATATCGTCCGCCATAAACTTGTAAAAAGGATCATAAAGGCTTATGAACAGGAAGAAAACGGACCCCCCAACCCCCCTAAAGGGGGGCTATAAACCCATAAATGATTTATATTGAAAACAGCAATGGGTTTCAATCCCCCTTTAGGGGGGCAGGGGGGTATTTAGAACAGAGAAAACAAAAGTGTATGGAAAAGACTATAATAAGAACCGATTTCAGATTTCCCGGGCAGAAAAGTGTTTACAGAGGGAAGGTCAGGGATGTTTATAATATTAATGACAAATACCTCCTGATGATTGTTACGGACAGGATATCGGCATTTGACGTGGTACTGCCGAGAGGCATACCTTTTAAAGGACAGGTTCTTAATCAGATTGCATCAAAGTTCCTTGATGCTACAAAAGATATTGTTGCCAACTGGAAAATTGCCACTCCCGATCCGACAGTGAAATTCGGGCACATATGTGATCCGTATCCGATTGAAATGATTGTAAGGGCCTGTCTTACAGGTAGTTCGTGGAGAACATACAAGGGAGGGGCAAGAGAGATTTGCGGTATTCCGATCCCTGACGGCATGAAAGAAAACCAGAGGTTCGATGAACCGTTAATAACACCTACAACAAAGGCTGAACGCGGCCTGCATGATGAAGATATCTCCCGCGATGAGATCCTCAGGAGAGGACTGATTCCTGAAGAGGAATATAATCTTATCGAAAAATACACGATGGGGATATTCATGAGAGGCTCTGAAATAGCGGCTGAACATGGTCTGATTCTTGTTGACACCAAATATGAATTTGGAAAAAAAGATGGTAAGATATATCTGATAGATGAAATTAATACTCCTGATTCGTCGCGTTACTTTTATGCCGACAGCTACCAGGAGAGATTTGATAAAGGGCTTCCGCAGAAGCAGTTATCAAAGGAATTTGTCAGGGAATGGCTTATGGCAAACGGATTCCAGGGGCACCATGGCCAGAAAGTGCCTGAAATGACAGATGAATTTGTAAATGAAGTGTCAGAGAGATATATAGAACTTTATGAGAAAATTACTGGTGAACATTTCGTTAAAACAGATATTGCAAATGTCCATGAAAGGATTGAAAGGAACTGCAGGATATTCCTGGAAACATTTAAGCAATGACCTGATGATCACAAAAGAAAACTATAAGATCCTTCCGCTTCTGTTCTTCTTTTTCTTAATCGCCCTGCAGTCTGGCGCACAGGTTGTGGTTGAAAGGTCAGTGGACAAAGTAATTATTTCAGGTACAGCATATTATATACATTACGTAAAAAAAGGCGAAACCGCTTATTCAATTTCCCGGGCTTATGGTATAACTGTTGATGAACTGAACAGGGAAAATCCGCCGGCACTTTATGGTGTCAGGGAAGGACAGACACTCAGGATACCTGTAAGGGATATTCCTGAAAGTCAGCCGGTCCGGCAGGAACCGGTTAAAATCCGGAAAGACGAGTCAAAATATATTTACCACAGGCTTCAGCCAGGTGAAACTATATATTCTCTTTCAAGAATGTATGGTGTTTCTGAAGATGAAATCATTTCATCAAATCCCGGAATTGATATAAACAAACTTTCGGTTGGTTCTGAAATTGCTGTACCGCGAAGAGAGTTCATGACAGCCAAACAGGAATTTGAAGTGGCTAAAGGAAATTATATTTTCCATAAAGTCGTCAGAGGGGAATCACTCTCGTCAATTGCTGAAAAATACGGGATTTCTATCAGGGAGCTCAGAAGGGAGAACAGGGATGTCAGGTTCCCGCAGGTTGGTGATTATTTAAGGATACCTGTTTCAGAAGCTGAAAGAATCCCGACAGCTGAGTTACCAGTGACAGATACAGTTGCAGCAGTTACTGAAGAACCGGTTCTGCTGACCCGCCCGTCAGGTTATACTCCTGTGAGGAACCTTCAGGGTTCATTTGATGTTGCTGTTCTGATACCTTTCTATCTAAATGAGAATTCTGTCAGGACTGATATTGACTCATCGAAGATTGTCAAGGGCAGGAAGATATACAAGGTAGTGGGACGTCCGGATGAATGGATCTATACACGCAGTCTCGGATTCATAGAAATGTATGAAGGGATACTTCTCGCTGCTGATACACTGCGTGCCCTCGGACTTGATGTTAACCTGCATGTATTTGATATTAAAAGTGATACTATTGAACTGACCAGGCTTATCATGGAAGGTAAATTATCGGATATGGATCTGATAATAGGACCGGTCTACTCTCATAATCTTGCCATTGTGGCTTCTTATGCAAAAGAGTTCGGAATACCGGTTGTATCTCCTGTCCCCCTTATAAATAATTCTGCCCTTATTGGCAATCCTGTCCTGTTCATGGCAAATGCTTCGCTTGAGGTTGCTCAGAATACAATTTCTGAAAAGGTAAGCGAATATTACAACCAGAATTTTGTTTTCATCCATGCCGATACAGCAGGAACCGATCCTGGTGTAAAATATTTCAAGGAGAGGATATTCTTTGAGCTTAGTAAAAGGCTGCCTTATGAAGAGATCAGATTCAAGGAATTCCCTTTTTCTACCAGGTCAGTATTCAATAATGACTCTATTAACAGGCTGGGGCATGCCCTTTCAGATTTGTACGGGAACGTTATTATCATTGCTTCGGAAGAGGCTCCGGTCATCAGTGAATCATTGATGGATATTCATGCCCTCTCGAAGAAATTTGATATCAAAGTATTTGGCTACCCGGCTATGAGAGGTCTCGACAATCTTGATCCGAAATACTTCTTTGATCTCGATATTTTTATGTATTCACCTTACTGGATTGATTATAACAAAAGAGATGTAAGAAACTTTAATGCCGATTTCCGGCATAAATTTCTTACAGAACCGGATGAATTGAGCTATGCATGGCAGGGATATGACATTGTTTATTACTTTTTAAGCGGTCTCGCAATACACGGGAAAGATTTTATTTCACATCCCGAGATCCATTACCCTGACCTCCTCCAGACTGAATTTGACTTTAAACGAAAAACCATCAGCGACGGATTTGAAAATCAGAAATTATTCCTTATTAGATATACAAAGAATTACGAGATTCAAATGGTAACACAGAATGGAAGCAGCCAGGAGTGACAAGTGAGAATAGCTGAGGATGGAAGAGTAATGTTAATAAAAATTAACAATCGGGAATAATTGATTCCGGAACGTTGTCTAACCAATAGAGTAATGAAAGAGTCGTACAAGCTTGCCGGCGACGATGAACTGGTTAAGGCTTCTCTTAATGGCGATAAACTTGCATTCGGGGAAATTGTGAACCGTTACCGGAAAATGGTTGCACGTACAGTGAAGGGGATGCTTGGAGATTCAGTTTATGCAGAAGATATCGGACAGGAAGTATTTGTAAATCTTTACAACGCTTTGTCCGGTTTCAGGGGGGAGGCAAAGCTGTCAACATATATTCAGAGAATAGCAGTAAACCTTACCCTGAATGAGATAAAAAGAAGAAAACGGTTCTTTTCCATGTTCTCCTATAAAGGGGACAATGAAATAAGGGAATATGAAATTGCAGATCCTGAAAATGAAGAAAAAAGGGAAGCAAAGGAAATTGTAAACAAAGCATTGATGAGCCTTGACCCGAAGTTCAGAATTATTGTGGCAATGAGGCTGTTACAGGGTTATTCCACAAAGGAGACAGCTGAGATACTTGATCTGCCTGTTGGAACAGTTCTTTCAAGGCTCTCAAGAGCTCAGGAACAACTTAAAGAAAAACTGGGAAAACTATAATAGACATGAAACCTTCCGAAATTAAAAAGCTTATTATCGGATCCATGGATGAAAAAACTGATCCGGGAGAGATTGCCAGGTTGCTGGATGATCAGGGTGTTTCTTATGATTTCAGAAAAGGATTCGCTGAAAAGGTTACAGACAGATTATTCGGAGCTGCACTGACACTTAGCCGCGATGTGGAGTTTACAAGAAATCTGAATTATGTACTCTACAGGATCGCGATTACGGGAGTAGCTGCGATTGTAGTACTGATGTTATCTATCTTCTTCATACAGGATTCATTTTCATTTAATTCATTCCTCGGACTGGGTGACAGTTATGATGAAAGCATAGTATACCTTTTAACCGGTAATTAATCCCCTTCGAAACATGAAAGCAAAGCTGATTTTACTCGTAGTACTGACCCTGATGATAGGATTCGTTGTCGGATGGTTGACCTCAGCACAGGTAAGGCTGCACAGACTGAAACCCGTAAGGGTTTATCTTTCCGATGACAGGTTCAGGGAAGGATTCTATAAGACCATTCAGCCTGATGAACAGCAGAAAGCTGAAATCGATAAGATACTTGACAGGTATGCTAAGATCAACAGTGAATTCCAGGCAGGTATCAGAAAGGATCTGGATTCAAACATGAAGGCTTTCAGAAAAGAGCTCGATTCCAAACTAACAAAGGAACAGCTTGCCAGGCTGAAGGCGATGGATGAACGCCGCCAGGAGATGATAAGGCAGGGCAGAAGAGGGAAGGGTGATTCTACCAATAACAGGATGATGAGACCGGGCGACCAGAGACCTTCACATGAAGGAAGACGATTCCCGGACGGCCAGCATCCGGGACCACCACCACCTCCTCCGGAGGATACTATCCGATAATAAACAACAGATAATCAAGAAGGATAGGAAGATCTTCAGAATTCACGCCAAGCGTGATAAGTAAATTCCTGTCCTCAGAATAAATTACCATGAATTTTTCCTTAGTTAATTCTCCGGTCAGGATACTCTGCCTGTAGAGATCAATGGCTTCTTTCTTTTTCCCCCTGCATAACGCAAGGTGCCCCATATTGATCATATCATGGGCATTAAGCTTGCCCGCTGACAGCCTCTCATAATATTTTTCAGAATCATCAAACCTGCCCAGGGCAAAATAACAATATGCTATAGGCCTGAGTATCTTAAGATTACCAGGGTCATTATACTCAATCCTGAAGTAGTGCTTAAGCGCCTGTTCATATTCCTTAAGATCAAGAAAACAGTGAGCAGTCATTATTGCGGTGTGGATATTATCCGGCTGCATTTCGACAGCCTGGATATAGTATTCAAGCGCCTCTTCATTCCTGCCCAGCCTGCGCAGGCATAATCCGATTTTTTTAATTGTCCATGCTTTCCTGTTGATCAGCTCTGCCATCCTGTAATATTTCAGCGCCTCTTCGTAATCGGTGATCTGCTGACAGCAATATGCTATCTTCTCATACAATTCTGCATCATCAGGTTTTTCTTTTACCTGCTTCAGGAATAATGAAAGTGCATCATCGTAGAAATCCCTCCTGAAGAAATAGTCTGCAAGTCCGGCTTCTGCTTCCGCTCCGTTCCCGGTGAGCCTGAAAAACTCCGAATTATAAATATCCAGCCTGCCTGTAAAGATATCCTCAAATTCCTTCCTGTACGGAGAAAGCTTGAAAAACCTGTAAATGTCCTGCAGGTACTGTGTTACATTTGTTCTGAATTTCTTATCCGGATCTGTAACAGAATCATCATCGTTCATCTGCTGCAAACCCTCCAGCTCCATCCGGAACACCTTGAGCATCATACTTTTCTGTGATGAAGGAAGATGCTTCAGGTTAAGTATGAGCGAATATTTGTCAGAATTGCAGATGAATGGAGTCTGGTACATGGCTTCAGCAAGCTCATTGGTCCCCGGGCCGAGCACTTCATCCCTGAATATTTCGTTAAGTACTTCGTGGTCGGGATAAAAAGGGACAAACCAGTTCTGAAAATCCCTGAAGAAATCAAAGTGCTTCAGGTTGGCGAAAGCAGACATGTAAACATCAGCCCCCTCCATCTGAAGCTTTGTCAGCTCCTCCATCGTCCTGAAGATCTCCTCCGAATCACCGAACATCTCTGACCAGTCGGGATTCTTCTCCTCGTTTATATCTTTTGGCAGTATATTATCCAGGTCAAGCTTCTCTTCAATCCTCGGTCTCAGCTTTGCCACCTGGGGTAATATCTCCTCATGAAGCTTCCTGCTGAGCTTCTCTGTCTCTCGTGATCTTATCGTCTGAAGTACAATGATCCGGCAATGTTCCCTGAAAGCAGGCACTTTTGACATTTTATTCAGCCTTGCAGTTATTTCAGGGTAGAGAAGGACCCTTCCGTTGTAATAATGAAGATTAAGAATAAGACCTGACAGAGCCCTTTCCATAACCTGCTCCTGCCCCGATTCATAAATATCCATCAGGTGAAGGAGCTTATCAGAATGCCATGTCCTTAAGGCACTTAATGTTATTGCCGTGGTAAAAATGCTTGACTCATGCCATCTGAATTTGCCGGAATTCAGGATTATTTTGATGAGGCTCTCCTCTGCTTCGCCATAGTAATCTGTCAGCCATAGATGATTGAAGATATTCCTGATGAGCTGCTTATGCTTTTGTGATATCTCAGATTCAGGATCAGGATTTATCTCGTTGCTCAGTTTCAGCCACTCATCAAGCTCTGATTTGAACATCAGGTCATCAACCTTTTCAATAATTGTTTTTCCGCTCAGCTTTTGCTCTTTTTCAGTCTGCTGCTTCACCCAGTACGTGTTCCATCCTGATAAACGTGACAATATGTCCTGTCTTACCTTGTCAGACAGCTCCAGGATTGACTGTATAAGCTTAAAATATATCTTGTTACGTTCAGGATCTTTAATGCCCTCCATGGTATAAGCCAGCATATTCCTGTAGGTCATAACCAGGTTTTCATATTCATCGCGGAGGTCTCCGGATAATGTTCCTGATATCATATCAGACAGTATATCAAGGCTTTGCTTTATTCTTCTCTCTGATACAAGAGAACAAAGCTGCTTATGCTGCTGTATGGTTTTTTTAATATCCATTATCAATTCTCCCGGTAATAAACAAAGATCCGGTTCACTTTATTAAATCCATATCTGCAACAATCAGGCCGTATCAATTTCAGGTATGTTAAATGAAAGGATGTCTGAAACATTGCATACTTTTGAAGATCATTCATGAAAAATCAGCAAAATACAGGCAATTGGCTGCCAGCCAGCAGGAAAGATATGGAGCTCCGGGGCTGGGATGAGGCGGATGTCATTATTTTCAGCGGTGACGCCTATGTTGATCACCCTTCTTTCGGCCCTTCTGTAATTGCCAGGGTAATTGAGTATGAAGGATTCAGGGTAGCCATCGTTCCCCAGCCTAACTGGAAGGATGATCTGAGGGATTTCCTTAAGATGGGAAGACCGAGATATTTTTTCGGTGTCACGGCAGGCAATATGGATTCGATGGTCAATCACTATACTGCTGCCCGCCGCATTCGTTCCGATGATGCATATACACCAGGTGGAAAGGCCGGATTCCGTCCCGACTATCCTACAATTGTATATACAAGGATACTGAAAAAACTGTTTCCCGATGTGCCTGTAATTATTGGCGGCATTGAAGCATCTATGCGCAGGCTGACTCATTACGACTACTGGAAAGACAAGCTTGAGCCCTCGATCCTGACAAGCAGCGGGGCAGATATGCTTATCTATGGAATGGGGGAACAGCCAATCCGTTATATCATGAGGCTTTTAAACAAAGGCGTCCCATTCACATCACTCAGGACAGTACCCCAGACTGGATTCTTAATCAGCAAGAATGAAGCGGTTCCGAAAAACAGGATGTGGAAGGACATCACACTTCATTCATTTGAAAAGTGTCTGGGAAACAAGAAGTTATTTGCTGAAAACTATGTGGCTTTTGAGAAGGAATCGAACAGGATGGAAGCAGCCCGGCTTAAAGAATCCTGCGGAGATTATATTGTTATAATCAATCCTCCTTTTCCTGCCATGGATGAACCTGAAGCTGACCGCTCGTTTGATCTTCCGTACACGTACAGGCCTCATCCCAGATATGACAGGAAGGATCCGATTCCTGCGTATGAAATGATAAAATTTTCGGTCAACATTCACAGGGGATGTTTCGGGGGATGCAGCTTCTGTGCTATAGCAGCTCACCAGGGAAAAGAGATCGTCAGCAGGTCAGAAAACTCTATACTGAAGGAAATTGAAAAAATATCGCAGATACCTGATTTCAAAGGCTATCTGTCGGATCTCGGCGGGCCGTCGGCCAACATGTACATGATGAAGGGGAAGAATATGGATATCTGCAGGAAATGTTCAAGACCATCATGCATCTGGCCTTCTGTATGTTCCAATCTTGATACAAATCACAAAACGCTGACAGATCTCTACAGAAAGGTGAACAGGATAGATGGCATCAAGAAAGCATTCATAGGGAGCGGCATAAGATATGATTTGCTGTTCCGGGAGTGGAACAGGAATGCAGGTAAAGCAGAAAATGAGTATCTTGATGAGCTGGTTAAAAATCATGTTTCCGGCAGGCTGAAGGTTGCACCGGAACATACAAGCCCCGTGGTTCTTGAACAGATGCGGAAAACCCCGTTTGAATTATTCCGCAAACTGAAAAAACAGTTTGATTCAATAACTTCAAGGGAAGATCTGAAATATGAGATCGTGCCATATTTCATATCATCCCATCCCGGCTGTTCCGACAGGGATATGAAAGAGCTGGCAAATGAAGTGAAGAGCCTGGGTATCAGGCCAGAACAGGTTCAGGATTTTACTCCAACCCCAATGACGCTGTCAACACTCATTTATTATACCGGTTTTGATCCATATACAGGGAAAAAGGTATATGTTGCACGAAAACCTGAAGAGAAAAAGCGTCAGAAGGAGCATTTCTTCTGGTACAAACAAGGCAAAAGGCGTCAGGCTTCAGGTGACAGGAAAAGAAAAGCCGGAACTTAGAAAATTTTACTTGGTTAATATGATATTCTCACATCCCAGGCGCCGGGCTCATTGATTGTAAAGTCAAAATAAGCATCGAACTGCATAGTTCCGAAGGAGTTATCAGCTGTAAATGTTATCCTTATATCAATAGGGAATGAAGGATGCTGAATTCCATAAATGGCTCCATCATGGAATTGTTCTCCGCTGGTGTATGCCAGATCAACTGATTTGAGACCTCCCCCCTCCACTGCACCCTGATAGAACCTTATCCTGATAACTTCATAATTACTTTTGGACTTGAAAAATGATGACTTTGTAACATTCTGGGAACGATCTATTTTGTATGGAGGAATAGTCTCTTTACCGATATAGTTATCGTCTTTCCATATTCCCGTATATGAAGAATCCCTGGTTATCATCTTTCCTCCTCCGTCTTTCATCCCTTTGCTCCAGTGACCTTCATAACTTGATCCGTCTGTCCATGTATAGGTTCCAATCCCATGCGGCAATCCGTATTTGAAGCTTCCTGAATAACGGTCAATCCCCTCTGAAGTACCCTGCCCATGTGCCAGACCTTTCCTGCATTCTCCGGAATATTTACCTGAGATGGAAGCCATATTGACTTTACAGTCGGCGTTCTGTGAGTACATCGTGATCCCGGAAAAAAACAGAATCCCGGCAATAACAATACTTTTTATTTTTTTTCCTTTTGTCATATATATGCTGTTTTAAGTTGAAAAACAATAGAATTTACGCAAATGTTGTTTTAAAGGGGGAAAAAGAAGCGGCGACTTTACAGACGACCGCTTCCAGTTAACATTTGGATCAAATTTTACTTATTTGTTTCTCAATTGTTTAAATTCAGAACCACTCTTCCATTCCGGATAGTAGTCGGAATTTGCCAGGTCATATCCGATTCTGAATGCCAGTGCTGCGTCTTCGGCAATACCTTCAAAATTGAAACTTGCGGGATCATAATTGTCGGAAGGGCGGTGATAGACATTTTCGATATAGTCTTTTCTCTTCCGGGCTGCCCACTCTTTACCGTATTCCCTGCTTTCAGTGCTCCCCTTTGCGTATAGTGATGGTACTCCTTTCAGTACAAAAGGAAAATGGTCCGATCTGAAAAACATACCAGTATGTGATTCGGGATCTTTTATTACATACCTTTCCTGCCTGGCAGCAGCTAATAAGGTCAGACTGTCGAGGCTTGATTGTCCATACCCGGTGACAGTAACATCTTTCATCCTGCCTATTGGCAGAAGCCCGTCATTATTCAGACATGCAATGGTTTTTTCCATTGGGATTACCGGTTGTTCAGTATAATATACTGATCCGAGAAGACCCTGCTCTTCGGCTGTTGGAAAAATAAGGATAACAGTTCTGGAAGGTCTGTACTTTAGTTTTGAAAATGCTTTACCTATTGACAGTACCCAGGCCATCGATGTTCCGTTATCCACTGCTCCATTGTAAATGGAATCACCGTTTTCTTTTTCTCCTATTCCGAAATGATCCCAGTGAGCGGTATAGACAATGCATTCATCAGGATTTTCCGATCCTTTTAAGATACCTGCAACATTAGCTGATTTATCAAATCGGATATCGTTTTTAATATCAAGGGAAATTCCAACATCCAGTGGAAATCCTTTGAATCCTTTTTTGCATGCTTCAAGCCTGAGACTGTCAACATTTATTCTGATACTTCCAAACAACCGGTCAGCTGCACCGGATGAAATCCACCCCGTAAAGGAGCTTACCGATTCATCATTATCATCACTCATCATGTATAGCCTTGGAGATATTGAACTCTTCCTGGGAATAGTATATTGATATCCGGCTCCTTCTGTCTCGTGAATTATTAGTATCCCTTCTGCTCCCTGCCGTGCTGCTTCATCATATTTGTAGGTCCACCTGCCGTAATATGTCATCTCCCGTCCTTTGAAAAGTGTGCTGTCGCCTGTATATAATCCCGGATCATTGATCATTACAACAACAACTTTGCCTTTGACGTCCAGACCGGCATAGTCGTTCCACCCGTATTCCGGGGCAATAATACCAAATCCGGCAAAAACCATCGGCATATTGACTATGTGCATCTCTTTGGTAATAAGAGGGGAAACAATGGCTGCTTCATCAGGAGTTTTGAAACTGAAGAGTGTTTCAGGTGGTTTTGTAATAATCACTTTATCAATTGATGAACTTATTTCAACCATAGGTACCTGCTGGAAATAACTGCTATCAAAGGCTGGTTCAAAACCGATGAGTTTCAGCTGCCCGGCAAGATAGTTTATCGAGATATCTTCACCTTCTGTAAAAGGTTTTCTGCCCATGAATCTGTCGCTCCCCAGTTCAGCAACATAACTCCTGAGATCATCGATGCTGATGCTCTTTGCAGCATTTCTGAAGTCGCTTTTTCTGCTTGTACATGCTGCAAGAGCAAGCAGTGTGATTAATAAGAAAAAAATCTTTTTCATCAGATTGAGATTTAATAGAGAACCATAAATTTAATGGAAAATTCCAATTTGTTCAAAAAACTGCCTGACGCTGGTAGAACACCCGCTCATAATTCTTATTTTAGCGGTTCAAATGATCAACAAAACACATTTTAAGA
>CAYWEQ010000009.1:7240-9011 GCA_964457185.1 uncultured Rikenellaceae bacterium | reverse complement strand
GTTTTTCTCCTGAAGGCACGAAGATCGCTTATACAAAGGATAAGGATCTTTATGTTTATGATCTTGTCAGTAATAAGGAAATAAGGCTTACCACAGATGCTTCGGAAAGGATCTATAACGGTTATTCTTCGTGGGTTTATATGGAAGAGATCCTTGGCCGGAGAAGCCATTATGCGGCATTCTGGTGGTCGCCTGACGGTTCGAAGATCGCATATCTCAGGACTGATGAAAGCGATGTGCCTTTGTTTACGCTGAACAGGCTTGACGAGGCTGACGGGATTCACGGTGTGCTTGAACAGGTTCCGTATCCAAAGGCAGGAGATCCGAATCCTAAAGTTAAAATGGGAATAGCAGACATTACAACTGCAAAAACAGTATGGATTAAAACCGATTATACTGTTGACCAGTATATTGCTTGGCCTTTCTGGACGCCTGACAGTAAAAAGCTGGCAATTCAGGTAGTGAACCGCGATCAGAACAATATTCAGATTATCCTTGCTGATCCGGAAGCCGGTGAGTACAGGCAGATCTACGACGAATCCCGTAAAACATGGGTGGAGTTCCGCGAAGATATTAATGTTATGAATAACGGGACCGGTTTTATAATCAGGAGTTATAAGAGCAACTGGGAGAACCTGTATTATTACGGGTGGGATGGAAAACTTATCGCACAGCTTACTGATTTTGACTTCAGGGTGGACACGATCAGCCGTGTGGACGAGGATCTTAAAGTAGTTTATTTTACAGCAACAGGACCTGAATCAACTGACAATCATGCTTTCAGAGTGGGCCTTGATGGCAACAACCTGCTTCAGATAACCAGGGGAGAGGGTAGTCACAGTCTAAGTATCTCACCAAAAGGAAGTTATTTTATTGATACATGGAGCAGTATCTCAAGCGCAGGTTCAATTATAGCTTACGATAAGAAGGGGGAAAAGATCAGGGATATCTATAAATTTGAACAACCGGTTTTTGATCCGGCCAGACATGCCAGGGCAGAATTTGTGAAGATACCGACTTCAGACGGTTTGTTTAATATGCCTGCAATAATAACGTATCCTTTTAATTTTGATCCTTCAAAGAAATACCCGGTTGTATTTACGATCTATGGAGGACCTGATTCAAAGAATGTTTACAACAGGTGGCAGGGAAACGACCTGTCATGGTATTCACAGAACGGGATCATAACCTTTACTGTCGACCATCGGGGATCAGGGCAATTCGGCAAAAAGGGGCTTGATTACATGTACCGTTGTCTTGGAAAGTGGGAGATACTGGACTATGCTGATGCTGTGAAATGGCTGGTTGCCAAACCTTTTGTTGATCCGGCAAGGATGGGAATCACAGGAAGCTCGTACGGCGGATATATGACATGCCTGGCACTTACAAAAGGCGCAGACTACTGGACACATGGTTTTGCCAGGTATTCAGTTACAGATTACAGGTTATATGACAATGTATATACTGAAAGATATATGGATACTCCGCAGGAAAATCCTGAAGGTTATAAAGATGGTTCAGCCCTTACTTTTACAAAAGCCCTGAAAGGGAAATTATACATGACTCATGGCGACATGGATGACAATGTACATATGCAGAATTCAATCTGGCTCATTTCAAAACTTCAGGAGGAAGGGAAATCGTTCCAGCTTATGTTGTACCCCGATAACCGCCATGGTGTAAGAGGTATGAAAAGATGGCATGAAACAAATGAGAGGAACAAATTCTGGCTTGAGAATTTTTTCGGGAAGGAATAATGAAATTCAAAATT
>CAYWEQ010000009.1:0-7140 GCA_964457185.1 uncultured Rikenellaceae bacterium | reverse complement strand
TTAATTATGATTATTGGAATACTTAAAGAATCCGGAACTGAAAAAAGAGTAGCTATGCTTCCCGGCGAAGTTGCCGGACTGAAAAAGCTTGGTGTTGAAGTTGTTGTGGAGAACAATGCAGGAGAAAGGGCTTATGCAGGTGATGAGGAGTACCGGTCAGCCGGTGCTGTCATTGTCTCCAGGAAAGATGTTTTTTCCAGGGCATCAGTTTTAGTTTCTGTTGATCATGTTCCTGAAACGGATCTTGGATACTGCAGGGAAGGACACGTTCTCTGTTCAATCCTTAATCCTGTTGAAAATGCCGGATGGCTGGAAAACGCACGTAAACAGGGACTTACGATGTTGGCACTTGATCTGGTACCAAGGACGACAAGAGCGCAATCGATGGATATACTTTCATCAATGGCAACAATATCGGGTTATAAGGCAGTGCTTCATGCAGCATCCCTGTCACCTCGGTTTTTCCCGATGTTCATGTCGGCTGCAGGAACCATAAAGCCGTCACGGGTACTGATACTGGGTGCCGGTGTCGCTGGTCTCCAGGCAATAGCGATAGCACGAAAACTAGGAGCTGTTGTCGAAGTATTTGATGTACGGTCGGCTGTAAAAGATGAGGTGAAAAGTCTTGGCGGGAAATTCATTGAAGTTGAAGGAGCCAGGGAGGATGCTGCTGCCGGCGGATATGCTGTGGAACAGACAGAGGAGTTTAAGAAAAAACAGCAGGATCTGATCCAGCAGAGAGCCATTGCAGCTGATGTAGTGATAGCAACAGCCCAGATACCGGGCAGAAAAGCTCCTATGCTTCTTCTGAAAGATACAGTAAAAGCCATGAAACCGGGTTCAATAATCATTGACCTTGCAGCATCAACCGGAGGTAACTGTGAGCTTACAGAGAACGGGAAGACTTTAACAGTTAACGGTGTCACTATTATAGGTAAATCTGACTATCCTTCAGATATGCCTGCAGATGCAAGCAGGATGTTCGGTAGCAATATAATCAACCTGCTGAAGATCATGATCGATAAAGAAGGCCATCTCGCCCTTAACATGCAGGACGAAATCATAAGCGGAACAACTGCAGTGCATGCGGGGGAATATGTCAGCCAGAGAGTAAAACAAATACTTAATATTAAACAGGTCTGAAAATGGAGAGTATACTGGACTTTTTTTTACAGCACAGGGAAGCTATTTTTATAGTGATCCTTTCAATTTTTCTGGGTATTGAGGTTATAAGCCATGTGCCGGCAATACTTCATACTCCGTTGATGTCTGGTGCCAATGCCATTCACGGAGTGGTTATCATAGGAGCAATCATTGTAATGGGGCACGCAGAGACAACAGGATCGATGATCATTGGCTTCCTTGCTGTTGTTCTTGGCACCCTGAATGTTGTAGGCGGATTTGTCGTTACCGACAGGATGCTGGAGATGTTCAAAAAGAAGAAGTAGTTTTTCCGGTTTAATGTTAAAGATCATCTGAATGAATGATATATCTCAATTTCCGTTTGGTGTCTCGATACTTGAGATAACTTATATTGTGGCTTCCGTACTTTTTGTCATCGGGCTTAAGATGCTGAGCCATCCTCTTACCGCAAGGAGGGGAAATATCCTGGCAGCGTTCGGAATGGGCTTCGCAATCCTGGCTACAATTCTGTTTCATGAAAGGGACGGAGAACCTATCGGCAATATCCCGTGGATTATTGGTGCAATAGTCCTCGGGACGATAATAGGGTGGGTGATAGCCAAAAGAGTCAAGATGACAGCCATGCCCCAGCTGGTCTCATTCTTCAATGGTATGGGAGGAGCCGCTGCAGCACTTATATCCATGATGGAGTTTCCTCATGTCAGCCCGGAGCTTATTGAAAAAAGCGGTATGGCCAATGGTCATGTACTGGCCATCCTGCTGGGACTCATGATAGGAACTGTCTCCTGGGCAGGCAGCATGATCGCATACGGAAAGCTGGATGGTTGGATCGGCGATCTGAGGGTAAAAGCCATGAAGTATGTGAATCTTACCATATTGGCAGTGCTGATAGGATTCATTGTATTTATAATGACACGTGATGTTCAGACCAGCTCGGAGCTTACACCTTATATATACATTATGTTTGCGGTTGCTGTGGTTTACGGTGTCCTTTTCGTAATGCCTATCGGAGGAGCCGATATGCCTGTAGTGATCTCCCTGCTGAACTCTTTTACAGGCGTGGCAGCAGCCATGGGAGGATTCCTTTACAATAACCAGGCGATGCTGACAGGAGGTATCCTTGTCGGTTCAGCCGGAACAATACTGACAGTACTGATGTGCAGGGCAATGAACAGATCGTTGCTGAATGTAATTGTAGGAGTTTTCGGAGGGGGTGGACAGGCTGTTGATACCGGAGCAGGGACTGTCAGGGAAATAACATTGTCTGATGCAGCCGTTCTTCTCAGCTACTCAAAGAAGGTGGTGATTGTTCCGGGTTATGGACTGGCTGTTGCACAGGCCCAGCATATCTGTCATGAGCTCGATAAGCTGCTCGATGAAAAAGGAGTGGAAGTGAAGTATGCAATTCACCCTGTTGCCGGACGAATGCCCGGACATATGAATGTACTGCTTGCTGAAGCAGATGTGCCCTATGAACAGCTTATTGAAAGCGATGAGATAAATCCCGATCTTCCCAATACCGATGTAGTTGTGGTAATAGGTGCCAATGATGTAGTGAATCCTGCCGCTGAAGACGATCCGTCAAGCCCGATATATGGGATGCCTATAGTTAAAGCCCGCGATGCAAAGAACATAATTGTGATGAAACGCGGAATGGGTAAAGGATATGCCGCTATTGAAAACATGCTCTTCTTCAACAACAAGACAAGGATGCTGTTCGGCGATGCCAAGGCAACATTGCAGAATCTGGTAAATGAGGTTAAGAACTTGTAGACATGCCTTACCCCCTTAGGCAGGGGGTAAAAGAAAAACAACATGAATTCTCCATTTCAGAACCTTGCTCTTCTCAGGGCTGCTTTGAAACAGAACAGCATAGATACCTATATTATACCCCTGGCTGATCCCAATCTAGGGGAAAACATTCCTGATCACTGGCAGATAATCAAATGGCTTACAGGTTTTACCGGATCATCAGGGACTGTAGTGATTACTGATTCGTTTGCAGGCCTCTGGACTGACTCAAGATATATCATCCAGGCCGGGAAGGAACTCGAAGGATCCGGTTGCACGTTGATGAAACCAGGGATTTTACCAGAGACAGGTTATATTGACTGGCTTGCAGAAAACACAATCCGTGGAAGCAGAATAGCTCTCGATGGCAGGATATTCTCAATAAGCTCATTCAGAAAGCTCAAGACCGGACTGGTAAATAACGAAGTTACAATTGATCATAATTGCGATCTGATAAGTGACTTATGGACAGACCGTCCTGCACTGCCGTCAACAGTCGCTTTTGATCATCCTGTTGAGTATTCAGGGAAAGACAGATCGGGTAAGATTACCGAGGTCCGGGAAAGGATGAAAATTATGAAAGCAGATTATCATCTTCTTACCTCATGCGATGATATTATGTGGTTGCTGAATATAAGAGGCAGCGATTTGCCGTATTCTCCTTTATTGTCATCATTCGCAGTAACAGGAGAGCAACAGGTAATACTTTTCATCGGAGATAATAAGATTCCTCCCGGACTGGCATCGGAATTTGACAAACTGGGCATAGTTATACTGCCTTATGAAGAGTGTTCAGGAATCTTTTCATCTTATCCGGAAGGTTCTGCCATCCTGTTAGCTCCAGGAACTACATCAACTCATCTTTATTATTCGATCCCGAATACCCTGAAGATTTTAGAGAATATCAGCATTCCTTCCAGGATGAAGGCGATAAAGAATAAAATAGAAATTGAAAATATCGGGAAGGTGATGGTGAAGGACGGTGCCGCCCTGACAAAATTCTTTTACTGGATTGAAACAAGCATGGGACAGGTACCTATGACTGAGGTTTTTCTGGCAGGGAAACTCTTAAAAATCAGATCACAGCAGGATGAGTTTATGGGTCCGTCATTTGCAGCGATTGTAGCTTTCAACGAGCATGCGGCATTGCCTCATTACAATGCAAAGCCTGAAACAGATTCCGAAATAGGTGAGAACGGCATTCTCCTTGTCGATTCTGGTGGTCAGTATAAAGGCGGTACCAGCGATATTACGCGGACTATTTCTTTAGGGATCCCTACTCTTCAGCAAAAAATGGATTTTACCCTGGTACTGAAAGGGCATATCAATCTTGCAATGGCTAAATTTCCGCTTGGGACAAGAGGATACCAGCTTGATGTGCTGGCCAGGAGACCTCTGTGGGATAACGGATTGAATTACGGACACGGAACAGGACATGGCGTAGGTTACTGCCTGAATGTACATGAGGGACCTCAGAACATAAGTCCGGCGGATAATAAAACAGTCATTGAGCCGGGGATGCTTATTTCCAACGAACCGGCAATCTACAGGGAAGGTGAATACGGGATGCGAACAGAGAACCTTATCATTTGTTATGAAGATGAAGAAACCGATTTCGGGCAATTCCTTAAATTTGATACAGTCTCTATTTGTTATATAGATAAATCATTGATTGACAGATCATTGCTTGATCAGAAAGAGATTGGCTGGCTTAATAGCTATCATTCAGAAGTCTTTGAAAAATTAAGTCCGCTCTTAACCGAAAGTGAAAAAGCCTGGCTTAAGAATAAAACAGAACCTATCTTATAATATCTTCTATCTGAGCCACATCAATTACCGGGAATTCAGTTATCCTGAGTTTTGCGCTTCCATAAGGGACAAGCTGAATCACCTCTGTACTGCCTTCAGGCTTAACAGGACTAAGAGGCGGAATATCAGCAGAATTATTCCGCATACCCCATCCCGGGATTTTCATGCCTCTTGTAGTTATAACAACAGCAGCGTCTTTATCCCATGTGATGTATTTTCCGGAATCCAGGCTCCAGATCATATCACCTTTATCAGCAAAGGGATATCTGCTTATCTGATTTTCAGTAATATTCAGTCCTCTTTCAATATTTGCCCTATCAATCATCAATCCATAATTCCATGGACTCCGAGGGTTTATTTCCCAGTCGACGCTTCCTTTGTAACTGAAATTGTCATAATTGATCTTTACGCTTTTATACTCTTTCTCCAGCCTCAATGAAAAGTACAGAGGGCCTCTCAGAAGAGATGTTGAATTATTATACCTCTTTTCAGTCCTTATTTTTAACGGTATTTGCATTATTATGATATCACCATCTTTCCAATTTCCTGAAAGCCTGACAGTTGATCCGGCCGTACCGGTTACCCTTCTGCCTTTATATTGTATTGAAGCGCTGTCAGCCCAGCCTGGTATTCTCAGGTAAAGAGGGAACCTGACAGGTCCGACAGTGCTTATTTTAAGTTTTATATCCCCTTTGAAAGGATAGTCAGTTTCTTCGGAAATGGAAATATCCTTTCCTGGGCCGACTCTGGCATTTACTGTTGAAGGACTGTAAGCCACTGCAATGAGGCCGTTGTCGTTTGTAGCCATCCAGAGGCTTTCGGTGAACTTCGGCCATCCCTGGTGCATATTTGCCAGACAGCAGGCGAAGTTTGGCATTAATCCGTATATATTGGAGTAATTTCCGTTAGTGCTCCAGTCTCTTTTTTCGCCGTTAACCAAAACCTGGTTTGACTGCTGATCGTACTGATGAGCCCACATATCAGGAGTTAATGTGCCGGGCAATGCATTGAAAGTCAGTAATTCAAGTCTGTCAGCAAGAGTGTTGTCCCCGAATATTGCATAGAGCTCCTCAAGGGAGAACATATATTCAACCGCCGAACATAATTCAGTTCCACGGTCGGGGCTCTTTCCGGAAAGATGTTCATCGCCCGAAAATCTTCCACCTGCCTGTCCGTGGTTGATGTCATATTTTTCAATACCTGCAAATACAGCGTTCTTAAATCTTTCCCCGGATGACTGCTGGTACCATAGTCCCGGATATTTAATTGCCATTGCATTATTGACGACATGGGCTGTCAGTCCCTCAGGACCCCAGTTCAGAGGGATCTTCTTATCTGCGGAAGCAGCAGAATCCCATGGAAATCTTTCATAGTATGTTGTCCAGTCTGAGCTATTCTTTTGTATTGACTCAATAGTTTCAAGGATCCATGGTTCATTGATTTGCCTGTAAAGCCAGTACCCGGTCACGGCATTTTCCATTGCTCTCACACCCCTCCAGTCCTTATCGGGCCAGTCGGGCGGAGTGTCATGCAGGTAACGGAAATATTTTATAAGTACTTCAAGCGCCCGGGCATCTGATGTAGCTTCATAGTATTGCATCAGAACCTTGTTGGCAACTGCAAGCGGCCAGCGGTCCTTGTTTTTTGCAGGTCCGTACCAGCCTGTATCCCTGCTGCTTGCCAGTATTGGATCAATCCATGATTTCACCTTTTCTTTAAGGTGCTCATCGTCAAGCAGATAAGCAAGAGGGACAAGACCGTCGAGAAAATAGGGACCTCTTTCCCATGCTTCACCGTCACCTCCGCGCCACGATGAATTTACCAGGTCAGGCCAGAAATCGTCAACATTTCCGGTGAGTCCTGAAGCCTGGGCTTCCAGCTGTGACTTCAGCCAGCCTTCCGGTTTGACTGAACCAAGGGGCAACTTGATATATGCATTTTGTTTCAAGGGTTCAGGATTGCTTTTGTAATTCATGTTTTCTTTGTTTTCGGTACATCCGGAAGAAATAATAAATACAATTGAGATAACTGCTGCTAATATTATTCTCATAATTTTGTTTATTTCATTTAAAATTCGTTCCACCTTAATTCGGGATTGATGCTCTGTTTTATATCATAACACTTAATAACCTGGAGCATATCGAACCAGGCTACTCCTGCTGATGTCAGCTGAAGGACAACATTTGCCCTGGTGGGCTGGTTGTTGTAATAGGGAATTGTAACAATTGTTACAAATTGTTTCCACTCACTGTCCAGGGAAAATCTTTTACTGCCTGATTCTCCCAGAGCAATTTCAAACTCTTTTGGGTTGTTGTCTTCAGACTGTAACAGTCCCTGTTCAGGATCAGTCTTTGCCCATACTGATATGAGATATTTTTCCCCTTTCATTACGGTGAA
>CAYWEQ010000008.1:19715-36129 GCA_964457185.1 uncultured Rikenellaceae bacterium | reverse complement strand
GTCATCAGCCTGTATTCCGACTTGCTTTCATCCCATGGATAGAAGAAATATTCCTCCATGACTTTCTCTGCTGCTTTTTGCGGGATAATGACAAATACACCATTTGACTGAACCGGCTGTGTAATTTTTAAGCCTCTTATACCTTCTATTTTTTCGGCAAGAACAGCAGCCATTGAATTTGAATGTGAGGCGCATTTTTTCCAGAGATCATCCCGGAAATAGGCGATATACTGAGCTGAAATAAATCTCATCTTGGATGCCAGCTGCATTCCCTGTTTCCTTATATATTTAAAATCACTGGATAGTCCTGGCCTAAGGAAACATACAGCCTCTCCGAACATCATCCCGTTCTTTGTACCTCCAAAGGATAATATATCAACACCGGCATCAGTTGTGATTTCCTTAAAAGGGACGTCCAGTGATACGGCAGCATTTGCTATCCTGGCTCCGTCCATATGAAGGAGCATATTCCTGGAGTGAGCAAAATCTGCTATCGTCTTTATTTCCTGAACGCTGTATGCCGTTCCCATTTCTGTAGTCTGTGTGATTGAAATTACCTTGGGTTGTGCATGATGCTCAAAGTCAAATCCGTGCATATGCTTTCCGATCATGTCGACAGTAATCTTCCCGTCAGGAGTATCAACCGTAAGTACTTTACACCCTGTGAATTTTTCAGGGGCACCGCATTCATCCTGCTCAAGGTGAGCTGTATATGCAGTTATAACAGAATTCCATGAGCGAGTTACTCCGCTTATACCCAATACATTGGCAGCTGTTCCGGTAAAAACAAAGAATACCTCAGCATCTCTGCCAAGGTATTCCCTGAACAGCTGTTTTGCCTGATCGGTATACAGATCTGCACCATAACCGATAACATGACCGGCATTTGATTTTTCTATCTCCTTCAGGATCTCAGGATGAACTCCTGCATTATTATCGCTTGCAAATCCTCTTCTAATGTTATCCTTTCCCATTCTGTTTCAAAATATTTCGCATATACTCATGTGCAAGCTTTACCTGCTCATTCACATGTTCAATGCCGGCTCTTGTATGGTCCTCGTTCAGAACCGGGTGACACAGTTCAAAAGTGAAGTACCCGCTATAACCTATTTCATTCATCAGGCCTATATAATGGGCATAATCAGGAATCATACGATGGGCATAGTAATCGAGTACCACTGGTTTTATAGCACCACTGGCATCACGGAAGTATTCACCTCCAAAATGTGAATGAACCTGGAGGTTGCTGACAGTCCGGACAGCATTGGCAACATATTCATGGTCAAAATTTTCAAATATGGGTAGATCCAGGCATATTTTAAGCCATGGTGAGTTGACTTCCCTGACAAGATCATATGTATCTTTCCATCCACGTATCAGAGGTGCATGGTTCTGGAGAGCCATCACAATACCATGCTCCTCTCCCATTTTTGCAGCCTCCCTGAGACAATCCTTAACGAAATTATAACGGTCAAGACGCGTAGCAAAAGGGTATTGTCTCTGGAAAGTATAGAATTCTGCACCTCTGGTAAGATCATAGGTTCCCACTCCCTCATGGATTGGAACACCTGGCCAGGCTGCAAATAACCTGACAATTTTAGCTCCCAGATCCTTAGCCAGTTTTGCAGTCTCATTAACCATAAGCAACTGGCATTCCCTGTGTTCAGGAACCGGGCTTGAAAAGTCATTATTGGCTGCTACAGCCGGTATTTCAAGTCCGTGTTTCTGGATAGAAGCCACCATCTCATCCCTTCTTCGCTTATCCAGATCCAGAGGGCATCCCATAGGGCGCTTATTGTCGAGCTCAACACCGTCAAATCCATATTCACTTGCACGTTTGCAAAATTCATCAAATGAAAGAGCTTTTCCGGTGTACCAGATGCCTCCGTATGTTATCGAATATAATCCCAGTTTGATTTTAGCTCCTTTTCCCTGGTTTGGCTCTGAAGTGCTTTGCTTTTCATTAAGTGTAGGTTTTACACTTCCCAGTACAGCTGCTCCTGCAGCTGCTCCTGATGTTTCAATAAATTTCCTGCGGTTCATCGTAGTATTTTTTAATAAGACATAACATGTTTTAGTCAGCGTATTTTTGATCCTTTAAGAGCAAAGAATGTAATATAAGCATAATATACGAAAAGGCAGCAGATAGCCACAATAAGTCCGATGCTCCTCTGAATGCCACCCATCATTATGGGAAGCAAAGCAGCTCCGATTACCGAAGTGGCTATCACACCTGAACCAACTTTTGAATGAGGTCCAAGATCTTCAAGTGAAAGGTTGAAAATGCAGGGCCACATGATTGAATGCATCAGACCGATTCCAAGAAACAATACCAGTGCTATCCAGCTTAATCCAATACTACCAAGGACTATTGACAGCAACAACATTACAGATCCGACAACGGCATTGAAACCGAGAATCTGGCGGGCACTAAACTTACGCAGAATAAATATGCCTGCTATACGGCCTACCATCAGTCCTGCCCAGTAATACGCCAGTAATCTCGTACGCATATCACCATCAAAAGTGAATCCCAGCTTATCTGAATAATCGGCAAAAAAACTGGGTATTCCTATTTCAACGCCCATATAGAAGAATATTGCCAGCGAACCCAGCCACATATGTGTGTACTTATATGCGCTTGATCTATATTGTTTTACGGCACCTCCCTCTGTTGCTTCTCCTTCTTTTATCTCAGGGAGCTTCAGGAAGAACATAATGACGACTATCACCAGAGTAGCGATCCCGATGCCTGCAAAAGGACCCTGCACTGCTTTTGGGTCGGAAGCCCCTCCTGTATTGGCTGATACTATCAGCATAGATACAAAGATCGGCGCTATTACTGTCGCAAGAGAATTGAGTGCGTTGGTCAGGGTCAGTCGGCTTGCGGCTGTTTCCGGAGTACCCAGGGCATTCACGTAAGGATTGGCAGCCACCTGAAGAATAACAACACCAATAGCAAACACTGAAACGGCACTCAGGAATCCGTAATACCCTAAAGCCACGCCGGGAATACACAGAAAGAATCCAAGAGCAATAAGTGCAAGGGAGCTTAGTACTCCCCACCTGTAACCTATTCGGTTCAGCAGATAACCCACCGGGATAGAAAGAATATATGCCCCATAGAAGAAAGTATTCGGAAGCTGTTTTTCAACTTCGTTCAGTCTGAAAGCATTTTTAAGGTAATCTATCAGTGAGTTGTTCATAGTTGTGATGAAGCCAAGAAGGAAGAACATTGAGGCCATCACAATGAGGGGGAACAGGAGTTTGTTCTTTTCGTTTGTCATGTTATAAGTTATTAGTTATTGGTTAATTGTTGCTGGTTTTAAATGCCGTTGTACCGTTGTACCCTTGTACCGCTGCACCAATATATAATTATCTTACACTGAATTTATGTACCACGCTATGTCTGTACTCCTCTCCCGGATTCAGTATTGCGGAAGGGAAATGAGGTTTATTGATTGCATCCGGAAAATGCTGCGTTTCAAGGCAGAATGCCCAGCGACGCTGGTATTTCTTACCACCTTTCCCTTTTTCATTGTCAATCCAGTTTGCGGTATAAAACTGTACTCCGGGCTGTGTCGTATAGATTTCCATTATACGTCCTGACACCGGATCATGAGCAACTGCAGCAAGTCCCAGAGCACCTGAACAATGGTTCAGAACCCAGTTATGATCGTATCCGGCGCCAAATTTCAATTGTTCGTTCTCTCTGTCGATAGCTGTCCCTATCTTTTGGGACCTGGTGAAATCCATTGGGGTTCCTGTAACGCTCAGTATCTCTCCTGTTGGTATTGAGGTTTCATCGATCGGGGTAAAGAAAGCGCCGTTTATCATCAGTTCCTGGTCATATATACTTCCGGATCCTTCACCAGACAAATTGAAATAGGAATGACTTGCCAGGTTAACTATGGTTGTTTTATCCGACGTCGCGGAATAATCAATCCTGAGTTCGTCTTGATCCGTCAGTGTGTATATAACTGAGACCCTGAGGTTTCCGGGATAACCTTCCTCACCATCCTCAGAAATATATGTCAGATGCAGGCTGGGTTGAGAATGTTTTACCACATCCCAAGCCACCCTGTTGAATCCTTTAATACCGCCATGGAGATGGTTAGGGCCGTTATTTACAGCAAGGGTATATTGTTTATCATTCAGGATAAATTTGCCTCCTGCAATACGGTTGGCACACCGTCCGCATATTGCACCCATGTAAGGGCCGTTTCCATCGATATATTCACTTATTGTATCATATCCCTGAACGATATCCGTAAGATTGCCTTTACTGTCAGGAACATATAAGCTTACAAGGATGGCTCCGTAGTTTGTAATCTGGGCTATAATGCCGTTTTTATTTTTCAGGGTATGAAGGCTGGTTGTTTTCCCGTTATGCACTCCCCTGAATGATTCTTCCGGAATGATATTCATGATTGAATTTCTGATTTATTTATAACTCCACTTTCCCTGCTCCCTGGTGCCGGATAAACAGCTTATGGCATGAGTCTTTTCCGTAAATATGCCCGAGCGTGCTTATGTAATTATCGAGCAAGTCGTGAGGCACGAATGCCTGGATCGTACCCGCAAATCCTCCGCCATGAACACGCCATGCACCCTTTCCCTTAAGTACCAGTTCACTCAGTGCCAGAGCAAGGGAGACACCCTGTTCGCGTACATTATTAACCGGGAAAATATTCTGATTATACATAAAGGAGCTGTAACCTGAGTCAACTACCATGTTCAGAAATGCTTTAAAGTCATTTCTTTCCAGAGCCGCCACCTGGTCCACGACACGCTGATTATCCTTCTGGAAATGAATTGCCCGCAGGATAGCCCGGTCGCCTACTTTTTCACGTATCTTCGGAGCAATATCAAGAACCTGTTCCAGACTGACCTGGCGCAGGACTTTGGCACCTAATTCAGCAGCCACAGCTTTCATATCTGTCGGAAGTGAGGCATATTCATCGTTCAGATCTGCATGATTGCCGCCTGTATCTGTAATAACAAGTGCAAAACCTGTTGCAACAAAATCAAAATTCACTTTTTTAACAACTGGCTTTGAGGGATCCTCAAAATCAATGGTTATCAGGCCTCCCATGGCGCAGGCTGTCTGGTCCATCAGTCCGCAGGGTTTGCCGAAATAGTTATTTTCGGAATACTGGCCGATTATTGCATTTTTCACGGGATCAACCTTTCCGTCATTGAAGAAATAGCTCAGGATAGCACCAATAAGCACTTCAAATGAAGCAGAGGAGCTCAGGCCTGAACCCTTGGGTACACCTCCATCGATACATGCATCAAAACCGCCGATTGCAAAGCCTTCCTCGCTCAGACGCGAACATATACCCCGGACAAGAGCGGCAGAAGTAAACTGTTCGCTCTTATCAGGTTTAAGAGATGACAGATCAACCTCAAACCTGGGGTAACCTTCTGATAAAATGCGGATAACATTGGTATTATTCCTTGCTGCGACACATACATTATCAAGATTAACTGCACCGGCAAGCACACGGCCCCAGTTATGATCCGTATGATTACCTCCTATTTCCGTGCGACCGGGTGAACTGAAAAATTCAGCATCGTTTTCGCCGAATGCTGTTATGAACTGGTTTAAAAGATCTGTATATCTCTTTCCATTCCTTTTTAATTCAGCCTGGTCATCGCCATACAATTCCCGGAAAACCTTGTTATCACCATTATTAATCTTAGCTGTCAGATTTTCTGTTACTGCCATGGATCTTAAATTTTAAGTGTTTTGATCTATTGTAAAAATACTAATTGTAGGGTAATAATATACAGAGGCCGTCTCAAAATTATGAAACGGCCTCTGTTTTTAATCAGGTAGATTGTGTATTTATTTATGTTTGCTACCGATCAGTGCGTAAAATACAATATAAAGATAACATATTATCGGGAGTATAAATGCATATCTTACTCCAAGTCCGTCAGCTATTAGTCCCATAAGAACAGGAATTACTGCTCCGCCGACAATCAGCATATTTATCAGGCCTGAGGCCATGCTGAGCTCTCCCTTATCCAGTCCGTCAACACCAAGAGCAAAAATATTCGGGAACATAATGGAGTTAAAAAAACCGATTGACAGTCCTAACCACAGGATTATCGGTCCGTTAGCCAGCATAATAACAAGAAGCAGGACGGCTGCAATCAAACCAAAGACTGCCAGTGATCTGCTTGCTTTGCCCCTGCCGAGCTGCATAGCAAGATAGTTAACCAGTGCTATTGCGGCAAATATCAATCCGTCGGTTATCTGATATCTGACAAACCATCCCACAAACAGAGCCAGTGCCAGTACCAGCACTGCATAAAGATATTTCTTTGATTGCGTGACATTTGACAGCATGAATGATCCATAAAATCTGCCAACCATGGCACCTCCCCAGTAAAGAGCGATCATCATTGCAGCATCCGACCTGGCCATGTTCAGTGCTTCCTGAAAATATCTCTGTAGCATTGCAGCAGATCCGACCTCAGCACCGACATAAAAGAAAATACCAACCGCTCCGAGAATAACGTGGGGGTATTTCCAGATACTTTTCCTTTCAACACCCTTGGTTGGAATTTCAGGCAGCTTCAGAAGATATACTGCAACTGCAATAATGATCACTACCACAGCTATGATAAAAAATGGTGTCGGAACTGACCTGGCAGCATCAGCAGCGCTTAATGCAGCATCCGCAGCAGTTTTAAAGACAAATACACTGGCTATGATAGGCGCAATATAGGTTGCGATTGAATTCAGAGCCTGGGTAAGGTTTAATCTGCCGGATGCAGTTTCAGATGGTCCAAGTGCAGTTACATAAGGATTTGCGGCTACCTGGAGAAATACAACACCACCAGCCATAATGAATATGGCAAACAGAAAGAACGGAAACGATAAAGCCTTGGCTGCAGGAAAAAATAGAAAGCTTCCTGCTGCTACAAGCAGAAGGCCGAGAATTACGCCTCCCTTATAACCGATCTTCTTAATGATGCCGCCGGCAGCAAAGGAGAGAACAAAATAAGTAAAGAAAAAAGCACCGTTTACAAGTTGCGCTTCAGCATTTGAGAGGTCAAAAACTGCCTTAAACTTGTCGGCCAGTGTAATGTTAAAAGTTGTAACGAACCCAAAAAGGAAGAATATCATCCCCATAAAGGCCATGCCAACTGCCTGTGTATTTTTCTGTTCTGTCATTGTATAGATTTTAGGTTAGACAAATGATCCGATAATTTCTGGCAAACGTAAATTTACATTTTAAGATCGATTTTCAAACAGATCAGAAGTAATTATTATTAATATTATAAACAATTAACTTCATTTTGTGAATAACTTATATTTGCAGAAAGATGCCGGTGAAGACAAGATACTTCATATTCATTTCTTTCAAAGGTACATCCTATCATGGCTGGCAGATCCAGCCCAATTCCGTCACTGTTCAGAAAACACTGGATGAAGCCATTGGTACGATTCTGAATGAAAGAATTACTACAACCGGAGCCGGAAGAACTGATACAGGTGTCCATGCTGTCGTCTTCTGTGCCCATTTTGAAAGTGTCAGGCAGGATCTTTCAACCTATAAAAACCTGATTTTCAGGCTAAACCGGTTTCTTCCAAAAGACATTTCAGTAACGGGAATTTCGAAAGTGCTTCCGGATGCACATGCAAGGTTCAGCGCTGTGTCAAGAACATACAGGTATTACATCTCAACAGTGAAAGATCCGTTCAGTGAGGATTCATCATGGTTCCTGCAGGGTGACATTGCACTGGACCTTATGAATAAAGCATGTCTGCTGCTTATGAAACACTCTGATTTTACCAGCTTCAGCAGGCTGCATTCCGATGTTAAAACAAATCTGTGCCGGATATTATCGGCTCACTGGGAAAAGAGAGATAACAGGATCGTTTTTACAATAAGAGCTGACAGGTTCCTGCGGAATATGGTGAGGGCAATAGTCGGAACTATGGTAGAGATAGGGCGCAGCAAAACAAGCCTGAAAGAATTTGAGGAGATAATCCTCGCTAAAGATCGCGGCAGGGCAGGGAAATCAGCCCCGGCGAAAGGATTGTTTCTTGAAGGAATAGAGTATCCTGAAGAGATATTTGTTTAAAATTAATACCCCCCTGCCGCTGCGCGGAATCCCCCCTGGAGGGGGGATAAAATCAAATCATTACAATTCTACAGACTTTCATCATTCCAGATCTCCCATGATCTTTCAGCCTGTGCGTATAACATGTTCAACCCTGTTATTATCCTGCAGCCCCTCTCCTTCCCTTTTTTCAGGAATGTGGTAATCTCAGGATTGTAAACCAGGTCGAACAGGATATGTTTCTCATTCAGCAGGTTATAATCAATATCCGGTAAAGTATTAATTTCCGGAAACATGCCCAGGGGAGTTGTATTGATAATTAATTCAGCGTTCGCTACTATTTCAGGAGTAAGATCACCATAAGTAATGCTCTCCTCCTTTTTTGTTCTTGAAACAAGAGTGGCATTTATCCCCAGTTTTTTCAACGTGTAAGCCACAGCCTTTGAGCTTCCGCCGGTTCCAAGTATTAACGTGTTCTTAATACTGCCGGCATATGGACTGACAGATACATTTATCCCCGTTATGTCACTGTTGAATCCCGAAATCCTGATCACACCAGACATTCTCGTGATTTTCAATACATTAACTGCTCCGATATCGTTTACAGCAGGTTCAGCATCATCAATATATTTAATAATACCTGTTTTGTACGGTATGGTTACATTTAAGCCGCAAAGCTCATGATTTCGGGAAATGAGATCCGGGAGCAGATCCAGAGTCTCGAGAGGATAGTTCTCATAAACACAATCTCTGATCTTTTCCCTTTTGAATTTTTCAGAAAAATATTTACGGGAGAAAGAGTGACCGAGAGGATATCCTAAGAGGCCGAATTTTCTCATTTAGTGAATTATTATTTCTTTCCGTGCTTTCCCTGAACTACTTTCTGAGGTTATCCGGAAGAAACTGAAAAAATGTATCACCCCTGAGGCCAAGGCGGAGTGATTCAAGAGGGATGATCTCATTAGGAGCAATATTGCCAAGGTTGACGTTTGCACCGAAATGTTTTATGAACCACACCTGCTGTGATTTCAACGGTGCCTCCCATATTACATTTTCGAGTTTGACATGTTCTGATATTGCATGGATTATCTTGTTATTTATTGAACCATCCTCGTTATATATACCTGTAGTGCCCGATTCCCTGGCTTCAGCAATTACTTTTACGGAACCTGCATCAAGTTCAGCTTTCATCATAGCCACCCATTGATCAGGTGTATAGACCACCTCTTTCTTTTTTGAGCCCACCTCGGAAATTACCGTAAAATGTTTTGAAAGTGTTTTAATATATTCCAGTTTCTTTGAATGGTCAATATCGTATGAGCCATCAGAAACTTCAACCATTTCAATCTTATTCTTATCAAGAAACTTAACATATTCCCTGAACATATTCCGGACTATAAATGCTTCGAAAAGTGTTCCCCCGAAGTATGGGATGACGCCTGAATCCTTATACATCCTGATTTTTTTTCTGAATCCGGGAGTGATCAGTGATGTTCCGAATCCCAGTTTGACATAATCGGTGTATTTTCTGCCTACAGACATAAAGTCTTCAGCTTCTCTGATGCTCAGGCCTTTATCCATGACCATTGTAAGTCCGTGATCCCTGGGTTTGGCAGGACGATCGGGCAAAAAAGGAAGTACTCTTTTCATAATATAATATTTTAAAGCAAGAGATATTCAGATAAGATCATTTTTCTCCAGGAGCCTCATGATCTTTGATGTCAGAAGCCGTGACGGAAAAAGGTCAATAAATCCGTTATATAGTTCCCTGTCTGTTTCAAGTGCCAGGAACAGGTGTTCCAGAGCTTTTTCATTACTGCCAGTATGAAGGTAAAATGATGCCAGCAGGTAGTTTATACCGGGTAAATCCCCTGTAACCTTATATGCATGTTCAAGGTACGGGATCGCTTTAAATGGAAGGTTTTCCTTAAGAATGATCAAACCAAGGTCGGACCAGACTTCATTATAATAAGCATCTATTTTCAAAGCTTCCCTGAAACATCTGAGTGCTGCCTTTTTTTCTCCTTTGGCATAATGGGCTTTTCCGAGGAGGTACCAGAATTCAGGATTTTCATCATCAAGCCTTACTGCCTTCCTGAAATAGATCAGGCTGTCATCAGCATTTCCTGCATTAAGCTCTATTACTCCCAGTCCGAACCATGGATCAGCAAACTCGGGCGCCAGCTCTATTGCATCGTGATAATACTTCTTTGCCTGAATAACCTCGCTGGTCTTTTCATAGCATTCTGCGAGGTAGGTCATTGCTTCGAAACTGTCAGGTTCAATTTCCAGGTATTCGTGATAAACCGGAATTGCTTCAGAATATCTTTCAAGATTGCTGAGAATATTGCCTTTATTGAACAGCGCGAAAGAGTTCTGGCTGTTTATGGCCAGAGCATAATCATACGCTTCAATGGCTTTTTCCGATTGTTCCTGTTTGTTGTAAATGATCCCCAGATTATACCATGCACTATCGGAAAAAGGCTCCTCCTCCAGGTATTTGAGGTAAAGAGCAATGCTGTTGCTGAAATCACCTGTCTTTTCGTATGCATATGCAAGGTCGTAGAGATGAGCCTTGAACTCAGGTTCCTTTTCAATCAGCTGTTTCAGATAAGGAATAAGATGTTCATAATAATTGAGGTTCTGCAGAACCGAAACAATGGAGAAAAGGATATTTTCAGTTTCGTCCGAATCGAGTCTTAAAGCATAGTCGAACATTTTTTTTGCACCCTGAATATCACCAAGCATTCCCATGGCAGTGCCTTTAGCTATATAGATCTCATGGTTTCCTGGTTCAATATTCTCCAGTTTCTTTAGTATTTTCAGCGTTTCCACTGCCCGTCCCTTATCGAGTAATACCCTTGCTTTCCTCAGCTGTATTGACACAGAGTTGGGATGTTGTTTTACAGCCAGCACTGCTGCTTCATATGCTTTCAGGGAGTTGTTACTTTCAATATAATAGTCTATAATTGACTCAAATTCAATAACATCAAAGAAATAACTCTCATTGTTCTTCCTCATCTTCTCGAACTTCAGCACAGCCTGTTTAATTTCTTCCTCAAATGAGAATCCAAACTTTTCCTCTTCCATTACTTTATTAGTATTTCACAAAAGTAATACTATTTTTCACAAGGATAATCCGGCAAATATTCAATTATTAACAATTTTATGTTTTTTTAAACACTTAATATTCAATACAATACAAAATAAAATCTGAATTCTTGCAATTTTTTGCTATCATCACGCAACCTGAATGAATAAATAATCATCCTTTTCATAGTAAACGGATTTTTTTACCCTTATACCCAATTTACCCTAGAATTAACCTAAATTCTACCTCAGAAGAACCGGGCACCCACCCGGTTTTTCATTTATACCATATAAATACTTTTATTAATATCTTTGCGTTAATATTTTGTCTTTAAATGCACATTATGAAAAGATCATCAGTAAATTCCGCGATTTTCAGCATACTGATTGTTATTGTAAGCACAGTTTCCTGCAAGAAGAATGAGAATCCGATAGTATATCCCTATGGCTCATTTCCCGATTCAGTCATAAGCCTGGCAAATATAAATTCGGAATTTGACGACTATAACTGCGATGTTTATCAGCTGTACGGGGAAATATACCTTTTGTTTTCAAGCAACAGGGGAAGTTCCGGCGGGCAGTTTGATTTTGTTCAGGGAGAAGTATCCTTTATATTTGACCAGACGACGGGAGAATTCAAATATAACAACTATATATCGACCTTACCATTTCTGAATAAGCTTATTGATGCTGCGAATACTGATGGAGATGATCTTGGCCCTTTCAGTCTTTTCAGCACTGTTGACGGCTACGAATATATGTTTACCGCATCAGAAAATACTGCCGGTGATCTTGATTTCTATTACTTCAGGAACCGGCCGGTTTACGGTAATTCTCTTCCTGATATCCAGGGACCTTTCCCTGCTACATTGCTGAATACATCGGCTGATGATGCGTATATTTGCTTTGACACAAACCAGGATTCAGCCTATTTTTCATCAGATGCAGACGGTAATTTTGACATCTATGTAAAAAACAGACCTGAAGAGACTACTATTGATGCATGGCTTGACGGTACCTATTCTGCGTCTGCAAAAGTTGACAGCATTAACAGCACCAGTGATGATAAATGTCCGCTGGTCTACAAGGACATAATGCTGTTCGCATCTAACCGTCCGGGAGGTATGGGAGGCTATGACCTTTATTATTCCATTTTCAGGAGCGGGCAATGGAGCTCACCCGTAAATTTCGGTCCTGATATCAATACTGCTTCAGATGAATACCGTCCAAGGATATGGATACATACTGAATTCACTAATAATCTGCTGATATTTTCCTCCGACAGACCAGGAGGAAAGGGGAGATTTGACCTTTATTTCACAGGAGTCACATTCCCTGAATAAAAAGTAAACCTCTTGAATTGTTATTTCCTTCGTTTTGCGATTTCCAGTGTATTCCGCAATAAGGAAACCCGAGTCATCGGCCCTACTCCGCCAGGGACAGGTGTGATATAGGAGCACTTCGGTGCCACATTATCAAAATCGACATCCCCTGTAAGTCTCCATCCTGATTTTGTACCGGGAGCACTGATGCGTGTAGTCCCGACATCAATAACCACAGCCCCCTGCTTTACCATTTCAGCCCTTACAAAACCGGGCGATCCTAATGCAGCAATTATTATATCCGCCTCTTTCACAATGTATTCCAGGTTTTTTGTCCTGCTGTGAACCACAGTGACCGTGGCATCCATCCCTTTTTGTGAAAGCAGTATGCTGACCGGCCTGCCGACAATGTTGCTCCTGCCTATTACAACGCATTTCTTCCCTGATGTCTCTATATTATACCTTTTTATAAGTTCAACTATTCCATACGGAGTTGCCGGAAGGAATCCCGGAAGGCCTATAACCATCTTACCTATATTGACAGGATGAAAACCGTCGGCATCCTTTGACGGATCTATTGATTCAATGACCTTATTCTCATCAATATGATCAGGCAGCGGAAGCTGGACTATAAAGCCGTCAATATCATCATCATCATTCAGCTCCCTTATTTTGGAAAGCAGGATGTTTTCAGGCACATTATCGTCATATTTGAACAATGACGAACGGAATCCCACTTCTTCACAGTCTTTCACCTTGTTGGCAACATATGTCTGGCTGGATCCGTCGTTACCAACAATTATGGCTGCCAGGTGGGGTATTTTTCTGCTCTCCCCTTTTAGCTTTAAAACTTCATCAGCAATTTCCTTTTTTATTTCGGATGCTGTTTTTTTGCCGTCGATGAGTGTATACATATTGACTGTTTATCTACTTCCCATTAACCTTGCCGCATTACCCCCCTTTGTCATCATTTTCATCATCCTGCGGGTTTCATCAAACTGTTTAACAAGCTTATTAACCTCCTGAACGGTTGTGCCGCTGCCCATGGCTATCCTTTTGCGTCTGCTGCCGTTAAGGACAACGGGATTAGTCCGTTCCTCCGGAGTCATACTCCTTATGATAGCCTCAATGCTCCTGAAGGCATTGTCATCAATATCCATATCCTTTACAGCCTTCCCCACACCAGGGATCATTCCCATGAGGTCCTTTACATTTCCCATCTTCTTGATCTGCTGTATCTGGTCTATAAAATCATTGAAATCGAACTGGTCTTTGGCAATCTTCTTCTGTAGTTTCCTGGCTTCTTCAGCATCGTATTGTTCCTGCGCTTTTTCAACAAGGGTTACTATATCTCCCATTCCCAGTATCCTGTCAGCCATTCGCACGGGATAGAAGATGTCGATAGCATCCATTTTTTCGCCGATACTTACAAATTTGATGGGTTTATTGACAACCGAACGTATTGAAAGGGCTGCTCCGCCTCTTGTATCACCATCAAGCTTTGTTAGAACTACTCCGTCGAAATCGAGCCTGTCATTGAATTCCTTCGCTGTGTTTACAGCATCCTGTCCCGTCATTGAATCAACCACGAACAATATTTCATGCGGATTAACTGCTTTTTTTATGGAGGATATCTCTTTCATCATCTCCTCGTCGACAGCCAGACGTCCAGCTGTATCTATAATGATCACGTCATGGCCTTTTATTTTTGCTTCCCTTACCGAATTTTTGGCTATCTGCACAGGATTCATGTTTCCTTCTTCGGTATATACGGGAACCTCCACCTGGGTTCCAATGATTTTAAGCTGTTCGATAGCTGCCGGACGATATATATCTCCGGCAACAAGCAGAGGATTTTTACCCTTCTTGCTTTTAATCCAACTGGCGAGTTTTCCGCTGAATGTTGTTTTACCTGATCCCTGTAGCCCTGCGATCAGGATGATTGCCGGGCTGTATTTAATGTTAATCTCGGTATTATCGCCTCCCATCAGTTGAGCCAGTTCATCATGGACAATTTTAATCATCATCTGGGAAGGATTTACTGATTTCAATACCTCCTGACCCAGCGCCCTGGCTTTTACTGTATCAGTGAACTGCTTGGCTATCTTAAAGTTAACATCAGCATCCAGAAGAGCTCTGCGAACCTCCTTAAGTGTTTCGGCAATATTGATCTCCGAAATCCTCCCCTGACCCTTGAGTATTTTAAAGGATCGCTCCAGTCTGTCGCTTAAGTTTTCAAACATATATTATTAATGATATTAAATATTATTCACATTCTTTCAGGCATCTCAATACCCAGCAGCCACATGCCTGTTCTGAGCACCCTGCCGGTAACCTCTGATAGTGCCATTCTCAGATTTCTTACAGAATGGTCTTCTTCTCCCAGAATTGAAAAATCGTGGTAGAACTGGTTATATTCCTTCGCGAGCTCATAACAATAATTTGCCACTACCGCGGGACTGTTTTCAGCGGCTGCTTCAGATACTGTTCTTGTAAAATTGCGCAGAATCTTTATTAGTATTAACTCTTTGGTTCCAACCTTTGTTTGTGGCATGAGGTCAGGATCATATTTTATATTAACCTGATCTGCTTTCCTGAACACTGATTTTATCCTGGCATAAGTGTACTGGATAAAAGGTCCTGTATTTCCGTTGAAATCAATGGATTCAACCGGATTGAACGTCATATTCTTTCTTGGATCCACCTTGAGAATAAAATATTTCAGGGCTCCCAATCCTATTTTACTGAAGATATCATCTCGTTCCTGCTCACTATAATCTCCCAGTTTCCCAAGTTCCGTGGATACTTCCCTTGCAGTGACTTTCATTTCACTTATAAGATCATCAGCATCCACTATTGTTCCTTCCCTTGATTTCATCCTGCCTTCCGGGAGTTCAACCATCCCGTATGAGAAATGTATCAATCCATCGGACCATTTATATCCTATTCTTTTAAGGACAGCCTTAAGAACCTGGAAATGATAATTCTGTTCATTCCCGACAACATAAATGCATTTGTCAAAACCAAAATCAGCCTGTCTTAAAACAGCTGTGCCTATATCCTGTGTGATATATACTGCTGTACCGTCGGAGCGGAGCAAAAGCTTATGGTCGAGACCTTCCGGTGTGAGATCAATCCAGATTGAGCTGTCGTCTTTCCTGTAAAGAACTCCCTTTTTAAGTGCTTCGTGAACAATATCTCTCCCGGGCTGGTATGTCTCCGATTCATAGTATATCTTGTCAAAGTCCACACCCAGTGCCCTGTAGGTTTCATCAAAGCCTGCATATACCCAGAAATTCATCTTTTCCCAGAGATCCATCACTTCCCTGTCGCCGGCTTCCCATTTAAGAAGCATCTCACGGGCTTCCCTCATTACTGGTGCAGAATTCCTTGCTTCATCCTCATCCAGTTCTTCTTTCATAAGCACTTCTGCCTGAAGCTTATACTCTTTCTCAAACAGGACATAATATTTCCCGACAAGGTGATCTCCCTTTATTCCTGATGATTCCGGTGTTTCCCCGTTTCCGTATTTCTGCCAGGCGAGCATCGATTTGCAGATATGTATTCCCCTGTCGTTTACTATATTTGTCTTTATGACTCTGTGTCCGCAGGCCGACAGGATTCTGTAAA
Organism: uncultured Rikenellaceae bacterium; assembly: GCA_964457185.1. Lineage (GTDB taxonomy): Bacteria > Bacteroidota > Bacteroidia > Bacteroidales > VadinHA17 > LD21. Next base: position 20,005 of record CAYWEQ010000008.1, on the reverse strand, counting down.
GCGAATAGCCGATGAGGTTATTGCGGATATGTCCCAGATGGAGTGGCTTGTTGGTATTAGGGGATGAATATTCTATAAGAATTGTTTCCAGATCGGGAACCATGCATTTACTTAAAAGACTGTTCTCAGAAACCATTTCCCGGAAATTTTCAATCCACCAGGCATCTGAAACCTCAAGATTTAGAAATCCCTTGATCACATTATACCCTTTTATCGCAGGGAAAGTTGTTGCCAGATGATTGCCGATGGTCTCACCGGTCTTTTCGGGAGTGTTTTTTGAAAAACGCAGA
>CAYWEQ010000008.1:7880-19615 GCA_964457185.1 uncultured Rikenellaceae bacterium | reverse complement strand
ATGATTGCCGATGGTCTCACCGGTCTTTTCGGGAGTGTTTTTTGAAAAACGCAGAAGAGGGAAAACAACCAGGGTAAAATCACCGGCGAAGTCTTTTCTGGTCTCCTGTACCTGGATAATCTCATAACAGGCATCACCATTATACAGAAATTTTACAGCTTCCCTTATTTTTTCCTTCAGAATACTCTCCATCTGTTCTTCAAATTTCAGGCTGCTAAGATAACATTTTAATAAATTGACATATAACAAATCAGGTTCAAAACCAGCCTTTCATAAACTGAGAAAAATCATGTGTTTATGCAAACAGCCAAAAATATTTGACAACCGGACAATTATTTTTGATGAAGATTTGATGAAGAATAATATTATTGTTAAAAAGATATACTAATTTTATAATGTAATTCATAACTATTTAAGCATTAACATTTTTTTATGAGGTGGAACTGAAAAATTTATACATTGAGTCTTCAAATAAAACACCGCAGATTGATCTTAATCATCTTACCGGAGAGCTGATACTTTCAGGAAGGTCAATTCCCGAAAATGCTGCCGACCTGTACGATCAGATCCTGAAGTGGGTTACTCAATATTCAAATCATCCGAGACATACAACAAATCTGCGGCTTAATCTTGAATATTTCAATACAGCCTCATCTATCTGGCTGGCAAAAATAGTAAAGGTCCTTTGCTCCATCAGGGAACCCGAAGCTACTCTTATAATCCATCTTTATTTCAATATCGAGGAATTCGACAGCATGGAGGTTGAGGACCTCAAGGATGCTCTGAGTCCCATCATCGATATGATTGGAACACCTGCTGTGAGTCTTGGCATTAAAATCTACGGCACCGATGAAAACGGTGAGATACTGAAAGAGTCGATGGTTCTGATTTAGTCCATGATTTAAACCCGCTCCCATACATCTTTTTCTCGTTTTTTTGGCATAACTTTAATACGCCATTTTATATCATTATCATGCGCAGGGTATTCATAGTTTTGTTATCAATCATCAGTGTTATGGAAATTTATTCCCAGAATAAATCAACTGACAGACAGCCTGTTGCAGCGGGCAGGTTCTATGAGGCTGACAAGGAAACTCTTACCGGGGATATTACAGCTCTTTTCAGGGACTGTAAGAAATCTCCGGGGACATGGAAGATCAGGGCAATTATAAGCCCTCATGCGGGCTATATATTTTCAGGTAAAATAGCCGCTTCCGCCATATCGGCGACTTCCAAAAATGCTGAAATAAGTAATATCTTTCTTATTGGCTCCAGCCATGTTATGGCTTTCGATGGAGCATCGGTATACAACACCGGCGACTTCATTACTCCCCTCGGTAAGGCAGTAGTCAACAAGGAGATCGCCAATAAGCTCAGGAATGAAAACAAAGTATTTGATTTCCCTGTCACCGCACATCTGCAGGAACACAGCCTTGAGGTTCAGATACCATTGATACAGTATTATTATTCCAAAACTCCGAAGATCGTACCAATAATAATAGGAACAAACAACGCAAATACCATCAGGCTTATCGCCGAAGCGCTTAAACCCTATTTCACCCCGCAGAATCTTTTCCTTATAAGCAGTGATTTTTCACATTATCCATCGTATAAAGATGCTTACCTTGTTGATAACCTTACTTCTGAAGGAATAGTGTCAGGTGATGCTCAGGCTTTCCTTACTGCCCTTAAAAACAATTCTGCAAAAAATATCCCGGGATTGGCAACGAGTATGTGCGGATGGGCTTCAGGTCTTACCCTGATGGACCTGGCTGAAGGTGATAGAAACCTCGAATTCAAACATATTGATTACTGTAATTCAGGAGACACTCCATACGGAGATAAAGAGAGGGTGGTAGGGTATCATGCCATAGCTCTGATCGAGAAAAACCAGGACCAGAAAAATGCGCAGGAATCGTCAATGGATCTTTCATTTACAAAATCGGAAAAAGACCTGCTTTTCTCAATAGCCAGAAACAGTATCAGAACAATGCTGTATGAGGATAAAAGGTATACAATTGATGAAAAAAAGATCTCTGAAGCTCTTAAAAAACCAATGGGTGCATTTGTCACTTTAAAAATTGACGGCAAGCTCCGAGGCTGCATAGGCAGATTCCTGTCATCTGATCCCCTTTATGAAGTTGTTCAGGCCTCCGCTCTGTCATCAGCTTTTGAAGACCATCGTTTTTATCCTCTGACAAAAGAGGAATATGAAAAAACCGATTTGGAGATAACCGTACTGGGTCCAATGAAAAAGATCAGCAATATAAGCGAAATAGTCCTGGGCAGACACGGAATTTACATTAAGAAGGATTTCAGATCAGGTACCATGCTGCCGCAGGTAGCAACTGAAAATGGATGGACAGTTGAACAGTTCCTTGGATATACATCAAGGGACAAAGCAGGATTAGGGTGGGATGGCTGGAAAAATGCCGAGATCTTCATCTATGAGGGTATGGTACTTGAAGAAAACAAAAAGTAATTATGTATCATGTTATCGGGACAGCTATAACTGTCTCTGTTCTGTACTTAATAAGCTTTGTTTTTTACCGGACTGGTCTCTATTCCCTGACCTTGCACAGGAGATTCTGGAATTCCATTCTTGCTGTCACATTCATCATTACTGCACTGGCCGGACTCTTTATGGCTCTCCAGATAAATTTCAAATGGAACATTCCCTGGATAAAATCAATATTGAAGTGGCATGTTGAAACAGGAGCCGGTATGGCCGTAACCGGTATCTTTCACATTATCTGGCATTTATCATATTTCAGGAAAATATTTTCAAGAGCAGAAGAACCTTCAGTAACGTCGGGCTTCAAAAAAATGAGCCCTTATGATATCAGCATCAATCTGTTTATCATAGGATTTACCAGTATGTCAGTCCAGGTCCTGATGATGCGGGAAGTCATGAATATTTCAGGCGGTTATGAGCTTACAACAGGGATATTCCTTGGATCCTGGCTTATTGCTTCAGGAATAGGGGCTGCAGCGGCAGGAAGATCTGTTTTGAATGATATCCGCCGGATCAACCTTATGTTCTCTTTAAGCCCTTTGGTCTCACTGGCGTTGCTTATTATATTATCCAGACTTTTCCTTGAACCAGGAGAGACTCCCTCATTCCTGGTAAGCATGATATTCACTTTACTGGTACTTGTCCCGTTCTGCATATTATCAGGATTCAGCTTCGTTAAACTTATAGCCGCAGCCAGGGCAGAAAACAATTTCATCCCAGGCAAATCATTCTCAATTGAAACCACCGGAGGTATAGTGGCAGGTATTCTGTTGTCAGTTCTTACTGCCGGCATGCTTAATACATATCAGCTCCTGCTTACGATCATTTTGCTGTCACTTGTATATACCCTTGTTACTTACTTCTTCACGGACAGGAAAGCGAAAATCCTCATAAAAGCTTTTGCAGCTGTAATTATCTCTTTTATTATATTATCCGGTCCGGACAATCTTTTCAGGCATCTTCTCCTCCCGGGTATCAAAGTGAAGGAAACAAAAGATACACCGTATGGCAATATAACTTACGGTGATTACTCGGGTGAAAGAAGTGTTTATTATAATCAAAGGCTGCTTGCTTATAATGATGATGCAGCTGAAAGAGAAGAAAATATACACTATGCATTGCTTCAGAAGGAAAATCCAGAAAAAGCCCTTCTCATTTCAGGGTCCCTGAAGTCGCATCTGCCTGAGTTACTTAAATATCCGGTCAAAAAGGTCGTTTATATTGAAAGAGATCCTGAACTTATTAAATCCGAGTCAGGGCAGGCGGATCCCGGCAATGCAGAGCTGATAATTGAAAACATGGATGCATTCAGGTACCTGAAAAGAAAGGGGGATAACTTTGATGCTATTCTGCTTCTGCTCCCTCCTCCTTCCACCCTCTTACTGAACCGGTATTATACAGTTGAGTTCTTTGATGATGTGAGGAACAAGCTTACTCCGGATGGTGTTTTCATGTGTTCTCCAGGAATATGGGATAATTACCCGAATAAAGAGTCAATAAACCTTTACTCATCAATTTATAACAGCCTGGCAGCTGCATTCAGATATGTAAAACCTGTTGTGGGCAATAAACTATACTTCATTGCTTCAGACACTGAATTATCTTTATCGGTTTGCAGGCTCACAGAGGAAAGAAACATAAGAAATATCTATGTCTGTTCCGATTTCCTTGCTGACGACCTGATTGAAAACAAATCAGCAGAGGTTATCTCACTTCTTGATCCGGCGGCAGGAATAAACAGATCCTTGTTCCCTATAGCAGGTTTTTATTTCCAGTCGTATAATTTCAGCAGGGATCTTAATGAAAAGGTACCGTCAATAATACTTATGATACTGGTCTTTGCCCTGCCTGTTCTGACTGTACGCAGGAGAAATCTCATAATGTATTACAGTGCCTCCGCACTCGCCGGATTTGAGATAATGATATTGCTTTCCCTTCAGCTTACCGTGGGGAACATGTATCAGTTTACCGGTATAATACTTGCATCACTGATGGCCGGACTGGCTGCCGGTGCAGGAGCAGACATCAGATTCCTCCATTCAGTGAATCTCAGGATCAAAGCCCTTTTCCTGGCTGCATATTATGCTGCAACTGCTACAGGTATCAATTTTCTTATGTCAGTTAACAGCATTCCGGCAGCAATAATTATTATAGTATTGTCAGCGCTGCTGCCGGCATTTATTACAGGTCATATATTTCGTGAACTGACAATCACGGATAATAACGGATCAGCATCGGCAGTCACCTACAGCGCTGATCTTGCAGGCTCTGCTTTCGGCTTCATTCTCATCTCCGGTGTGACAATACCCCTGATCGGATTACAAGCTTCAATATTTTTATTGTCAGGTCTGATTTTTGCAGGGATTCTTCTTGGAACAAACAGGAACAAATAGTAGTTTTATTTTTTGCAGGATCAATAAAATGAGAGAAAAATCATTTGATAACAGTAAACGGGATTTTGTAAAAAAATGTCTTGCACTTTCGGCAGGTGTAGTTACATTCCCATGTTCGGCTGTTATGGATGGCATCATACCTGCCGAACAGGAAATTCACAGGAAGCTGGCAATGTTCCAGGAAGAGACTCCAAGGGGAATAATGTGCAGGATATGCCCCAACGAATGCGTACTCAAGGAAGGTGAGGTAAGTGACTGCAGGAACAGGATAGTCCGCAATTCGAAGCTTTATACAATGGCATACGGTAATCCATGTTCCGCGAATGTCGATCCCATTGAAAAGAAACCTCTTTATCATTTTTTCCCGGGTTCAAGGGCATATTCAATAGCTACTGCCGGATGTAACCTGGTCTGTCTTAACTGCCAGAACTGGTCTATCTCACAGACCAGCCCCGATAAAACAAGGAATTATGACCTTCTGCCGGAGAAAGTTGTTGGGGAGAGTATCAGAAATAAATGCCTGTCGATTGCATATACATATTCCGAACCTGTTACCTTTTATGAATATGCTTATGAAACCGCAGTAATTGCAAAGAAATCAGGAGTAAAAAACATCTTCAAATCAAACGGTTATGTCAATCCTGAACCTTTAAAAAAGATTTGCACAGTACTTGACGCCGCTAATATTGATTTGAAATCGTTCAACGACAGTACCTATCTCAAGCTTACAGGAGGCAAGCTCCAGCCGGTCCTTGACGCACTGAAGATTTATAAAGACATGGGAGTATGGCTTGAGATAACCCACCTGATTGTCCCGACATGGACCGATAAGACAGAAGAGATAGGAAGTATGTGCAAATGGCTCAGTGAGAACGGATTCAGGGAGACGCCTCTTCATTTCAGCAGGTTCTATCCGACCTATAAGCTTGAGCAGCTGCCTCCCACTTCTGTCGAAGTGCTGCGGAATGCATCAAAAATTGCTGCCGGAGAAGGATTGAAATATATTTATATCGGCAATGTCCCCGGAAACGAAATGGCCGATACCAGATGCCCTTTCTGCGGGAAAACAGTTGTTGCAAGACAGGGTTACAGGATCACTGCAAATAATATTTCTGGAGGTAAATGCAATAATTGCAAAAATGCTATTGATGGTATATGGGGCTGATAAATGCACCGCTGATCTGAAATGAAAGAATCCGAAGCCAGGACACGAATAGAAAAACTCAGAAAGGAGATTGAAGAACATGATCACAGATATTATGTTCTTAATAATCCCATAATTTCAGATTTCGAGTATGATCTTCTTCTAAATGAGCTTGATACTCTTGAAAAGAAGTTTCCTTCCCTTATAACTGAGGAATCGCCCACACAACGTATAGGGAGTGACATAAAGAATGAATTCAGGCAGTATGACCACAGGTATCCTATGCTCTCACTAGGAAACACCTATAATGAGGATGAACTGAGGGATTTTACTGACAAAGCTGAAAACGCTGCCGGAGGGCCGGTGGAATTTGTTTGTGAACTTAAGTTCGATGGCGCTTCAATAAGCCTGACTTACAGGAACAGGACTCTTTTCAGGGCTCTAACACGAGGTGATGGAACAAAAGGTGATGATGTCACCCTCAATGTAAGAACCATTAAAAGCATTCCTTTGAGAGTAACCGGGGAAAATATCCCGGATGAATTCATAGTAAGAGGCGAGGTGCTTATGCGCAGGGCAGTTTTTGACCGGCTGAACAATGAAAGGACGAAAGATGATCTCCCTTCTTTTGCAAATCCGCGAAATGCAGCATCAGGGACACTTAAACTTCTCAATCCGAGAATTGTGGCTTCCAGGGAACTTGATTGCATGTTCTATTTTCTCCTGGCAGAGGAATTGCCGCATGATACCCATTACGAAAACCTTATGAAGGCGATGAAATGGGGTTTCAGAGTTCCTGACAGTATCAGTGTATGCAGAGGCATTGAAGAGGTGATGAGCTTTATAAATTTGTGGGAATCTGAACGTAAAAAGCTGCCTTTTGACATTGACGGTGTTGTGATCAAGGTCAATTCACTGGCGCTACAGGAGAAATTAGGCTATACAGCTAAATCTCCCCGCTGGGCAATAGCATATAAATACAAGGCAGAACAGGCATCAACAATACTACTGTCAGTGTCATACCAGGTCGGCAGGACAGGGACGGTTACCCCTGTTGCAAACCTTGAACCGGTTTTTCTGGCAGGATCTACTGTGAAGCGTGCCACCCTTCATAACGCTGATCAGATCGCCCTTCTTGGTCTCCATCTTAGCGACGTGGTCTACGTCGAAAAGGGCGGAGAAATAATTCCCAAGATCGTTGGTGTTGACCATTCCTCACGGAATGAAAACAGCAGGGAAATAGAATTTATCAGCAACTGCCCGGAATGCGGAACTGCACTTGTCAGAAATGAAGGGGAGGCAAATCATTTTTGTCCTAATTACCTTCACTGTCCTCCGCAGCTTAAAGGCAGGATTGAACATTTCATAGGAAGAAAGGCTATGGATATCGATGGACTCGGGGAAGAGACTATTGACCTGCTCTTTAAGAATAACCTTATCAGGAATTACGCTGACCTGTACCAGCTTAAAGCTGAACAGCTTATCCCGCTGGAACGCATGGGAGAAAAATCGGCACTCAATATTATCAATAGCATAAAGGCGTCATTATCTGCACCTTATAGCAGGATTCTTTTTGCGCTGGGAATAAGGCATGTGGGTGAAACTGTTGCAAAAACAATTGCGGAAAGGTTCAATTCAATTGACGAACTAATAAGAGCGGACCTGGAAGAACTGACCAGTATCCATGAGATAGGGCCTAAAATCGCATCAAGTATAATCTCATTCTTTGCTGACGAAGACAATATATCAATTATTGACCGATTAAAATCATACGGTATAAAGTTTACCGGGGAAGAGAACAAGAAGGTCGTATCTGACAGGCTGAAAGGGAAATCAATAGTTATATCAGGTGTTTTCAGCAAACACACCAGGGAAGAGTATAAAGAGATCATCGAAATGAACGGAGGCAGGAATTCCGGCTCTATATCAGGAAATACTTCTTTTATTCTTGCCGGCGAAGATATGGGACCCTCAAAAAAGGAGAAGGCTGCCGAGCTTGGCATCCCTCTGGTAAATGAAAATGAATTTCTGAAATTAATCGGCGAAGATTAATATTTTTGCACTGCTCACATTAACAAAAAACTGTTAGGTTTGCATTATGGAATTATTCAGGGAGATCAGGTTGAAAATTGGAAATTCAATCCTTTCCGGAAAGCTTGGAAAGGTCAGGAGGAAAGTTTTTTACACAAATATCAGTCGTATCAAAAACATCGGAATAGCATGGGATGCCTCAAAACCTGAGGATTTCGGCAGCCTGTCAGGATTCCATCAGAAAATGAATGAAAGAGGCATTAATGTAACCATTCTCGGTTATTACCCCGGGAAAGAGCTTCCCGATCAGTATACTGCATTAAGATACTTTTCATGTATCAGGAATAAGGAGATAAGCTTTTTCTATGTACCGGTCTCAAAAGAGGCGGAGACATTCATAAATACCATGTTTGACATACTGATCGACATTAATTTCGAAAAAGTATTCCCGATATATTATATTTCATCTTTATCCAAAGCTAACTTTAAGGTTGGGCTTTATGACACGGAGTCCGGCAATTCCACTTTCGATCTGATGATAGAGTTGAAAAAACCGGTCCGTGTTGACGACTACCTGTCCAATGTAGTTCATTACCTAGAAATGATTAATTCCGGATCATCAGGGCAATCTGACAAAAACTAAATATGAAAAAATTTGAAGGTACCGGTGTGGCTATTGTCACACCATTCAGGGATGACTCAGGCGTTGACTATGATGCTCTGGGTCGTGTGGTCAATCATGTTATTAACGGAGGCGTAAATTACATAGTGGTTATGGGTACAACGGGTGAAGCCCCCACCCTGTCAATGGATGAAAAAAAATCCGTGCTTTCCTGTGTTGCTGAAGCTACAGGCAGTCGTGTGCCGCTGGTTACAGGCATAGGCGGAAACAATACCCGGGAAGTAATAGATACAATCAAGGAATTGAACCTTGAAGGTGTTGATGGAATCTTGTCTGTTGCCCCGTATTACAATAAGCCAAGCCAGAGCGGGATATTCGAACATTTTAAAGCTATTGCAGCAAACAGTCCGCTGCCATTGATAATTTACAATGTCCCGGGGAGGACAAGCTGTAACATCAATTCCGATACATGTCTCAGGCTTGCCCATGAATGTAAAAATATTGTTGCTGTAAAGGAAGCCTCAGGCGATCTTGCGCATATTATGAGGATAATGAAAGGTAAACCCGAAGATTTCCTTGTCATTTCCGGGGATGACATGCTGACCCTGCCAATAATGGCTGCCGGAGGTGCCGGTGTGATATCTGTTCTGGCCAACGCCTATCCTGCTGAATGCAGCTACCTGGTCAACTATTTGTTAAAGAACAACTTTAAGTCTGCCCGTGAGATACAGTTCCGCCTTATTGAAAGAATAGAGTTGTGTTTTGCAGATGGAAATCCTTCCGGGATAAAAGCTTTCCTCAGCATTTTGAATCTGTGCAGTAATAATTTAAGGCTTCCGCTGGTCCCTGTCAACCAGTCAGTTCTTTCGAGGATACAGAAAGCTGTGGAAGAGGCCGTATAATTATTTATGGTGCAGGCGGCAGTGCTCCTGAAGACTGCTGCATTCCATGACAATGCTTGTATTTTTTACCGCTGCCGCAGGGGCATGGATCATTGCGTCCCACTTTCTTGTCAACCCTTACCGGTTCGGTCTTCTGGTCCTTATCCTGTCCGCTTCCTCCTCCGGTTCCATATTGCGAAAGATCGCTCCTTGATGTTTTCAAATTCTCAACCTGGCGACGCCTCTTTGCCTCTTTTACCTGATCCGGATCCTGTGTTGGAATATATCCCTTCATCAACGTACTGACAACATCCTTATTCACCTTGTTAAGCATTGTTTTAAACAATTCGAATGACTCGAACTTGTAAATAAGGAGCGGATCTTTTTGCTCATATGTTGCATTCTGAACCGATTGTTTAAGCTCATCCATTTCACGCAGATGCTCTTTCCAGGCCTCATCTATAGTTGACAGTACAACTGTTTTTTCATATGCTTTCGCCAGCTCTTTTCCTTCAGACTCAGCAGTTGCCTTAAGATTTGTCACAACCTGGAAAACTCTGACACCATCTGAAATAGGAACAACCACATTCTCATAAACATGTGACATACGTTCATAAACGTCTTTCAGAACCGGATATGCCTGCTGCGATATTGACTCTACCTTCCTCCTGTATGTTTCCAGCACTTTCACATACACCCTGTCGGTGACTTCATTTGCCGCACCTTTCATGAATTCCTGCGATGGCACAGGCGAATCCATTGAAAATGAACGTATAAGGTCAAAATCAAAACCTTCAAAATCGCCTTCCCCGTGATATGTATCCACAAGATTTTCAGTAACATCGAACATTGAGTTTGCTACGTCAACGCTCAGCCGTTCACCGAGAAGGGCATGGCGTCTTTTCTTGTAGATAACCTCTCTCTGTGAGTTCATCACATCATCGTATTCAAGGAGTCTCTTGCGGATGCCGAAGTTGTTTTCTTCAACTTTTTTCTGTGCCCTTTCTATTGATTTTGTTATCATCTGATGCTGGATCATCTCGCCGTCCTTAAGGCCGAGCTTATCCATGATGCCTGCTATCCTTTCAGATCCGAAAAGTCTCATCAGTTCATCCTCGAGCGAAACAAAGAACTGTGAAGAGCCCGGGTCTCCCTGCCTTCCTGCACGTCCCCGAAGCTGCCTGTCGACCCTTCGTGATTCATGCCTTTCAGTACCGATGATTTCCAGTCCTCCGGCTTTCTTCACCTCATCAGTAAGCTTTATGTCAGTACCGCGGCCGGCCATATTGGTCGCTATGGTGATTGTTCCGGTTTTACCTGCTTCGACAACAATCTCAGCTTCCCTCTGATGCAGTTTGGCATTAAGGACATTATGCTTTAATCCTTTCATTTTAAGCATCCTGCTCAGAAGCTCAGATATTTCAACAGATGTAGTACCAACCAGAACCGGCCGTCCCTGACGATACATTTCCATTATCTCGTCAATAACGGCATTATATTTCTCTCTTTTTGTCTTATAGATGATGTCTTCCCTGTCATCCCTGATAACTTGCACATTCGTCGGAATTACAACCACATCCAGTTTATAAATATTCCAGAACTCCCCGGCTTCCGTTTCTGCCGTACCTGTCATCCCTGCAAGCTTGTGATACATCCTGAAGTAATTCTGCAATGTAATTGTAGCATAGGTTTGGGTAGCCGCTTCCACTTTCACATTTTCCTTTGCTTCGATAGCCTGGTGCAGGCCATCAGAGTATCTTCTGCCTTCAAGGATCCTTCCCGTCTGCTCATCAACGATCTTCACCTTGTTATCCATGACGACATATTCCACATCCCTGTCAAAAAGAGTCCAAGCTTTCAGCAATTGAGTCATCGTATGAACACTCTCCGATTTTACCGAATAATCCTGCAGCAGTTCATCCTTCACTTTAAGTTTTTCCTTTTCGCTTATTCCTGATTTTTCGAGTTCGGCTATTTTTGAACCGACATCAGGAAGAATGAAAAAGCTTGCATCCTCAACCGAGGTTGATATCAGATCAAGACCTTTTTCCGTCAGCTCAATTGAATTCAGCTTTTCATCAATAATAAAGTAAAGCTCTTCAGTAACCTTGGGCATATCCTTGCTGTTATTCTGCATATAGAAGTTCTC
>CAYWEQ010000008.1:3057-7780 GCA_964457185.1 uncultured Rikenellaceae bacterium | reverse complement strand
TCATCCACAAGCACGGAGTCAACTTCATCAACAATGGCATAATGGTGTTTGCGCTGCACCAGGTCTTCGGGATTTATTGCCATATTGTCCCTCAGATAATCAAAGCCAAACTCATTATTTGTACCGAAGGTTACATCGGCGTTATAAGCTTTCCTCCTGTCCGCCGAATTGGGCTGGTGTTTATCAATACAATCGACTTTCAGACCATGGAATTCATACATGGGTCCCATCCATTCCGAGTCGCGTTTTGACAGATAATCGTTGACTGTAACAATATGGACACCCCTTCCTGCCAGTGCATTCAGGAATACGGGAAGCGTTGCAACAACTGTCTTTCCCTCCCCTGTTGCCATTTCTGCAATTTTACCCTTATGAAGGGCCACTCCTCCTATCAGCTGGACATCGTAGTGGACCATATCCCACACGATCTCGTTTCCGCCTGCTATCCACCGGTTCTGCCAGTAAGCTTTATCACCCTTTATCGTGATGCTTTCCCTTGTAGCTGCCAGATCTCTGTCATATTGTTTTGCTGTTACTTCTATCACACTGTTTTCCTTGAATCGTCTGGCTGTTTCCTTCATTATTGCAAAGGCAGGAGGAACACACTGATCAAGGATCTCCTCGAGCTTGTCATTAATATGTTTTTCAATCTTGTCAATCTGGTTATATATCTCTTCTTTCAGATAAACATCCGTTTCAGCTTCAGCCTTCTCCTTCAATGATATGATTTCTTTTTCGTCTCCTTCAATATAATCAAGTATCACCTTCTTTAATTCCAGTGTCTTGTCCCTCAACTGGTCATTTGAAATATTCCTGAGCTTTTCAAATTCGGCATGGATCTTCCCAACATAAGGATTAATCTCCTTCATGTCCCTCTCATACTTATTCCCCAGAAACAAACTCAGGACTTTTGTTACAAAGCTCATTTTAACAGTTTTTACAGAAAAGGCAAAATTAATCTATTTTTCTGAAATCCCTTAACCGTAAAGGAACACAAAGGATATCACGAAGGGATATAAATGTTTTTCAGGAAAGTTTCTGATCTTTTTATTTAATCAGAGTGTATTTAAGTACACTGTTGCCAGTTGCACGGTGCAGGACAATGAAGTACATTCCTGAAGGCTGGTCAGAAATATCAATTGTCAATATTTCGCTGCCGTCAGCCAAACCTGTCTTTATCCGGGCGCCGGATGAGTTATAGACATCGTATCTGAATTGTCTTCCGCTGATTTCAGTATCCCTTATCATAAGCAGTCCCTTACCGGGATTCGGGTAGACAATTGCAGGCTCATAATTTGTTTTTTCAATCCTGTCAATAAGAGGACCTATGTGAAAATCTTCAATAACCCAGCCCCATCCATTTGCGTATGGATCGGAGAATAACCTGAATCTGACCATCATGGTGTCACCTCCGGAGATGTAATCAGAGACTTTCGGGAATATGATGTGCCTGAGAAGCATGGACTGATTTGCCTCAAATGTCGAATTCATTCCGCTGATCGCACTGTTATATGCCGTTTCCCATGATTTCACATACCTGCTGTCATAGCCATCAACAAGCGGGAACCATGTCTTGCCATAGTTTTTGGATCCCTCAATAATAACATAATCATAAAAATCATCTGTGCCGTAAATCGATCCTTCCTCTCCCGGTTCTATAAGCGCAACCTCCACAAAGCTGATAATCATGCCATTAGCATCATATTTGACCGGATGCCTAAGCATTGCGGAAAAATCCAGCTTCCCTCCATCTGTTTCAGGACTTTCATAGGGATGTTCTGAATGCAGTCCGTAGTTTGAGAAGTTCTCAGGTTTTGAAATTTCAAATCCGATATTAAAGAAATCGCCGGATGCATCAGTGAAGTCGGTTGAATAGCTGCTGACAACGGTGCTGATATCTTCAATTCTTATGGAAAAGAAGCCGTTCTCAGGCACCATTTTTATATTCGGGACAGAAGCTTTGTCGCGGGCTATTATCCGGTAAAGGACAGAGTCCCCTCCTTGGAGTGATAGTGGTCCTGCCTTTATTGCACCCGTGTAACTATTATTTTCACCGGCTGTAAGTCCTGCAAACATTGAGATACCGTCATTTACCCTGTATTCAGCATATACTGTATCAATTTCTATATTATCAGCGGCCCGGGCTTCAAATCTTATGGTATCAATTTTCTCAAAATAATACTCAACGGGGGTATGGACAATTACCGGCTTTATGGTATCCATTCCTATGCGGACACTGTAGCGGAATTCGTCAATATAGGAAGGTGACCTGTACATCCTTAAAAAATGATCCCTGACAAACATATAATACTCCAGCTTGGTATCGAAGAAAGGTACGGGGATTGTAGCCGTGAACGTATCGTTTGACTCAGGAGAGTCCATATATACTGTATCAGATGTATTGAATTCGTCGAACGACCATACCAGCCCCACTTTGTTCCTTTCATATAACGTATCTGATACGATAGTGGCTGATATTTCAATCTGGGACAGGTGTTCTTCGGTATCAGGCGGATTAACATGGACAAACCTGGTATTTATCCAGCCCATGTCGCCAAGCATTGACATTGTCAGCTGGCCCGGATCATGGATTGCTTCCCCTTTATCTATAAACGGTGTCATTAGGGCATTTGGATCCGGCGTATTTTCATCAAGATGTGAAATGCTTGAACCGGGATCATAGGTCGATGGAGCGTAGATTTTGACACTCACTCCTGAATTGGCATTTTTCTGCAACGGACCGTTAAAATACAGTTGCCCGCTCGTGATTTCATTCTTCAGTTCAACTGAAGGATTCTCAAACTTCAGCGTATCGATAAGTTTGTTCCCGAGGAGGTTTTCAATGAAAGTATCATAAATCACCGGTATAGAAACGATGCCCCACGAACCTGTTGACGCATCTGCTGACATCGTATCAAAAAAACCAAGTCCATGAATAAGTTCATGAATCACTACCGTAACAAGGTCATACTGAAAATCTGGCGTATTACCGTCAGTTCCGAGATACCAGTTCGCATCGGTGCTGATTGTAAGGAAAATATCGCCTGTAAGATCATCATTAATGCTTTCACCATATATTTTTTCAGCCAGGGCAACCGGGTACCAGGCATTGGGATCAAGGGCATCTATTGCCCATCCTCCTGCCAGACCACCGGTTCCTGAATTAGCGAGAACACCTGAGGTCATGCTTTCAGCTGTAACCATGACAGCTATATTAACATCCTCAGGCAGAAGCGACTCAAGAATAGACACAGCAAAATCAACCGCTGTTATATAATTAGCCGGAGTCGCGGTATAATATACATTTATTGCGGCTCCGGTCTTTGATCCGTCTTTCCGCAGAAATTTCTCAGGAGGCGGAATATAAATTTTCTTTACCTTATTTCCGGCATAACATATACCTGTGACCAAAGAATTTTTTACCAGTTCCTGTGATCTCAGAGGAGCTGAGGCTAAAATAATCAAACCGGATAATAAGAAAAGTTTCTTCATACAGCTGCAGGAGTGGATTCACCCGATGCTCTCAATGACATAATATCCCTGTCGAACTGGTATAAATTGTTCCTGCCGACCAGTCTGAGTTTGTCAAGAATGGTTCTGACACTTGCTTCTTCCTGAACCTGTTCCATTACGAACCACTGGACAAAATTATGTGTGTTAAAATCCTTTTCTGATAAAGTAAGGGCGACTATATCGTTAATACTGGCAGTGACAAATTCTTCATGTTTCAGGACCTCCCTGAACATTTCCTCAATGTTTTTATAATCTGCAGGCGGTTTCTTAAAAGCAGGTATTACGACTGTACCTACTCTTTCGTTTATGTACTTAATAAACTTAAGCATATGGAGCCTTTCCTCTTCAGTCTGTGCGTACAACCATTCTGCCACTCCGCTGAAACCGCTGTTTTCAGCCCACGCTGCCATTGCCAGGTAAAGGTTTGATGAATAGCCTTCTCTTTCAACCTGCCTGTTGCAGATATCTTCTACTTTCTTTTTTAACATATCATGAATTTTATTTGGTTTAACCTAAGAACAACTGTTTCACATATCTTGTTCAATAACGAGCAGTTCCTCAATTTTCTTTATCATATCATTAACCGAAAAGGGTTTTGAATAAACCGCATCAGCTCCAAGGGCTTTTGCCAGGTTAAGATAGCTGGCAGGACCGGCTTTGCCTCCGCCTGATATTGCAATGATCTTTAATGAAGGTTTTAGTTCACGCAGCCGCATGATTACTTTAAGCCCGTCTTCTTCCGGCATTATAAGATCAGTGATCACAAGGTCAGTAACTGCAGGCTTGAAATGATTGATAGCATCTTTCCCGTTTTCAGCTTCAAGAACTGTAAACCTTCTCCTTGTCAGAGAGACTTTCAGCATCTCCCTGAGATCATTTTCATCTTCTACTATCAATATTCCCGGCATATTTCTTTTGGAATCTACTTGTTAAGAAATCATCATTGGTTTTTATTAATAGACACCTGAATTGCATTAATTATTTCCCTCAGTGAAACCGGCTTGATAAGATGCTGATTTACAATTCCCGAATTTAACAATTTTTCTTCCTCAACAGTCTGATGTGAATCAGTAATAAGAATACATGGTATTTTAATTTGCCGGAAAGTTGAAACTGATATAAGAACATCCGTACTTACCTGTTCCGCTTCGATCATATAAATTATCAGGTCGGGTCTGTTTTTCCTGTCTGATATTATCTTATTAAGGCG
>CAYWEQ010000008.1:0-2957 GCA_964457185.1 uncultured Rikenellaceae bacterium | reverse complement strand
ACGTTGACAGACACTTTTTCCTGTTCCATCTGCATGCTGAACGTAAGTATCTGGTTTGTCAGGGACCTGGCTTTGGAAACAGCGATAAGGATCCTGGATACATTCTCAGCTGATGCTGAAGTTTTAGGAAGTTCGTTCTGCAGCAGTTCCGAATAACCTGATATTGTCGCGAGAATATTATTAAAATCGTGCGCAATACCTCCGGCCAGGGCTCCAATGGTCTCAAGCTTCTGTGCCTGCAGAAGACGGTTTTCAAGCAGCAGCTCCCGGGAAGAGTCTTCAAACGAAAAGTCAATAAATAAAGGATTTTCGGACTCATCTGTAGTCATAAATGCACTTATTCTGCACACAATGTCATCATCATTGCAGGTTTTAAGCGGAACCCTTCCAAAAGATTTAGGCTTGTGGTCCATCAGCTGATCGAGATGCATGTCAAAAAGACCTTTTTCCGCATAAAAATTCCGAAGGTTTGCATTGCAAATGGAATTTTCTTCCTCACAATCCATGATCATCAGGAAAGCCTTGTTCGCATGAATCATACCGCCGTCAGGAGTACATCTCAGGAATCCGATCGGCAGGTTAGTTTCAAACCTTCTGAATTCTTCTTCCTTTTCCGAGGCAAACTTTTCAGTTAATTTTACATCAGTTATATCGAAAGTCTCAGCAAGAAGATGCGCTATTTCACCCGACTCTGAAGGAAACGGACGGAAGATAACTTCAAAAAACCTTTTACCTGCCTGGGGAATTGTAAAAGTAGCCTCATATCTTACAGTGGCACCTGAAAAGCATTTATCAATATTCTGTTTTATCCTGTTGTTGAAGGTATCGTGGCCCCAAACCTCTGCGAGTGATCTTCCGATAATGGATCCTTCCACTCCCTTGTGAGCATTACAAAATGCCGAATTGACTTTCTCATAAACATAATTCCGGTTTATGATGCTGATCATTGACCTGGAATTGTTGACTATATGATCTGAAAAGTATTTTTCCCTGGCAAGAAACCTCGTGTAATCGTCCTGACCGGATATGCCGTCGTAGTTTTTCACTTCATCTGGTTTAATGATTATCCGTTTTTTATCTCATCAGTCTGTTTAACTTATATCAAGGTTAAAAGCTTTCTTAAAATCTTTCAGAACAGGATATTTTGCCTGAAGGTAATTATATTTCTGATCATCGGTATATAACAGGTCATTGGTTTCGGATAGATCGACAGATGTCTCAATATCTAACTCCGAAACCGTGAATTTATTTTCAAGGAAGCCGATCAGCTTTGGCTTGTAATTCTGAATGAAAATGTCTTTCTGTGCAGCATTGCTTAAATGGATCCTTATGGTATGTTCATCTTCCACTTCAGGCTGAATTGACTTGAACATGCTTACTATTCTTGGTCCTTCTCCCTTAAGGCTGTCAACAAATTCCTGCCAGGCCGAGGTGAAAGCTCCGCCTGTAAATGTCATCTTTTGTGCTGATGAATCGCTGGTTTCATTATTACCGCTTGTTTCTGAAGATATTTTATCAGGCTTCTCTTTATCAGCGATTACCTCTTTTATTGAGAATGTCCTGGGAGATTTCTCAATTACCGGCATATGTTTCGAGGGACGGGGCTCCTCGGCCTGACGTATTATCTCTGATTTTGAAGGAAGGGGTGCTGTCTCGCTTAGCTGCTTTTCTTCATGCTTTTTTTTTTCTGCAGTGTCACCGGACTCGTCCATGATCCTGCACATGCGAATCAGGGCAAGTTCTACGTGAAGCCGCTGGTTTTTGCTGCTTTTGTAGGAAATATCGCATGAGCTTCCGGTTTCCAGAGCTTTGTAAAGAAAATCTACCTGGCACTGACCTGTCTGTGAGAGGTATCTTTGTCTCACGGCAGGAGTCGCTTCAAGCAGCCGTATCGTTGACTCATCCTTGCTGACGAGCAGGTCACGGAGGTGACTGTTCAAACCGGAAACAAAGTTATGACCGTCAAACCCTTTTTCAAGGATCTCGTTGAAAGTCATCAGTATAGTTGATACATCCCCCTTCAGGGCTGCATCTACGCTTTTAAAGTAATACTCATAATCGAGTACATTAAGGTTCTCAATTACATCCTTGTAAACAATCTTTTTCCCGCACAGGCTGACGATCTGATCAAAAATTGAGAGGGCGTCCCTCAGAGCACCGTCAGCTTTCTGTGCAATGATATGGAGCGCCTCTTCCTCTGCAGTAACTGATTCATTCTTTGCAACATACTGCAGCCTCCCGACAATATCCTCGATCCTGATCCTGTTAAAGTCAAATATCTGGCAACGCGAAAGAATAGTGGGTATGATCTTATGCTTCTCAGTTGTTGCCAGAATAAATATCGCATGTGGCGGAGGTTCTTCCAGAGTCTTCAGAAATGCATTGAACGCTGAGGAAGAGAGCATATGAACCTCATCAATTATGTATATACTGTATTTGCCTATCTGGGGCGGTATTCTCACCTGGTCATTCAGGCTCCTGATATCTTCAACCTTGTTGTTTGAGGCGGCATCCAGCTCATGAATATTAAAAGACCTTAACGTATTGAATGAGATGCAGGATTCGCATTTATCACATGCTTCGGCATTTTCCTTAAGGTTAATGCAATTGATCGTTTTGGCAAATATCCTTGCACAGGTTGTCTTGCCTACTCCCCTTGGACCGCAGAAAAGATAAGCCTGTGTAAGATATTTGTTCTTTATTGCATTTTTCAGCGTATTGGTTATGCTGTCCTGCCCAACAACCATATCGAATGTTGCAGGACGGTATTTCCGGGCTGAAACGATGAAGTTTTCCATAAATAACCTGCTCCGAGATTCCTTAATATTTGTATTGCAAATATAGTTAAAAAGCCGTTTAAGGAGACCGGTGTTGATAATTATAGGGACATCTAACCAGAGTATGCGGTTAACAGGTGCCACGCCGGAAAATGTATAATTTTCTGTTTATTAATTTTT
>CAYWEQ010000007.1:31622-36609 GCA_964457185.1 uncultured Rikenellaceae bacterium | reverse complement strand
TCAATGTACGGTGAGGAAGAGTACTATTATAAAATGGTCGATGCCGGTGCAAAGGGATTTTTACTTAAAGACTCAGATATTTCCGAAGTCAAGGAAGCAATTCTTACAGTTATAAAAGGCGGAAGCTATTTTTCGCAGGAGCTGCTTTACCATGTCATTCAAAAGATAAAACACCGCGAACTTGAAAGTAAATCAGCCAACCTTTCAAAAAGAGAAAAGGAAGTGCTCCTGAAAATCTGCGAAGGCCTGTCAAACCAGGAAATTGCTGATTCTTTATTCATAAGCAAAAGGACAGTTGATAAGCACAGGGCAAACCTGCTTGGAAAGACAAATTCAAAAAATACTGCCAGCCTTATACTTTTTGCGATAAGAAACAAACTGATAGAAATATAATGTCAGAATCGCATAATCTCGGGAAAAAAGGTGAAGATGCCGCTGCAGAATACCTGAAAAAATCAGGTTACAGGATCCTTAAACGCAACTGGAAAGCAGGAAAGCATGAAATTGACATAATCTCGGAAAACAGGGATTTCATTGTATTTGTTGAAGTTAAAACACGCTCCGAAGATTTCCAGGAGGATCCCCGGAGTGCCATAAACAGGGAAAAACAGAGATCAGTAATTCTTGCTGCTGATAATTATATCAGGTGGAACAAAATTGATAAAGAGAGCCGTTTTGACGTTATCATTGTGATAATGAAGGATGACCTGCCGCAGATCGATCACATAGAAGATGCATTCTACCCGACATTAAGATAGTTTTTATTCATTTATTATATCTTTGTATCCCTTTTAAAGTTTGAGTTTATAAAAAATAAATAGTCAATAATAAATCAAAGCGAATTATATGAAAATACGTCTTTTAGCAGCTGCTTTGATTGCTGCTGCAATCCTGCCATTAAGTGCACAGAAGAAAAATGCAGCTCCTCAGCAAACAAAAGCCGAGGAGGGCTATAAGTTCACACCTGTTGTTGATCTGAAAGCCACTCCGGTGAAGAACCAGTCTGCAACAGGTACATGCTGGTGCTTTGCCACAACATCTTTCATTGAATCAGAATTATTGAGGATGGGCATGGGCGAATATGACCTTTCAGAAATGTTTGTTGTAAGACAGAATTATATTGACAGGATGAAAGACAACTACCTGCGGAGGGGAAATGGCAACCTTGGTCCCGGAAGCCTGTCACACGACTGGATGAGGATATTTACAGAATACGGGATTGTACCTGATGAGGTTTACCCCGGATTGAATTATGGTTCTCCCACTCATAACCACAGTGAGCTGCAGGAATTCATCAATGCTGTTGCAGCTGTTCCGTTAAAACGCAAAAATGAAAGCAAACAATACCACGAGATAGTTAATTCCATACTTGATGCATATCTCGGAGAATATCCTGAATCATTTACATACAAAGGCACAACCTATACTCCAAAGTCATTTGCAGCATCCCTGAATATCAATCCCGGTGATTATGTACAGATAACTTCATTCACTCATTTCCCATTCTATACACAGGGCATTCTTGAAGTGCCGGATAACTGGTCAATGGCGAGATTTTATAACGTCCCGCTTGATGAGCTGATTGAAATAATGGACTATTCATTCGATAACGGGTATACAGTAAACTGGGACGGCGATGTAAGTGAAAGCGGATTCTCACATACAAACGGATATGGTATTATCCCCTTTATCGCAACAGGTGACAGGGGGTCCGTAACCGACAGGGCCAGATTGGAGAGAACAACTGGTCCGGGACAGCCTTCTGTACAGGCATTACCTTCCAGCCCGGGTCCCGAGGTCAATGTGACACAGGAGATCCGTCAGGCGGGTTATGAAAGCTTTACAACTACCGATGATCACCTGATGCACCTGACCGGGATTGTGAAAGATCAGAATGGTACCAGATATTACAAAACCAAAAACTCCTGGGGAACCGAAAGAAATTCATTCGGGGGATACCTGAATATGTCGGAAAGTTATGTGAGAGCCAAGACGCTGTTTATCATGGTACATAAGAATGCAATACCGCCGGAAATTAAAAGTAAACTGGGTTTGTGAGATGGTCTTGCAGGTCTTGTAAGTCGTTCCCGGAAAACGTCTTGACCTGCATGACTGGCAGAACTATTATTATTCGATCATAAGATTACACCCCCTGATATCGCTGTTATCTAACCGGCCCAGCACCTCAAAACCTCCGTCTTCATGGATCTTTCCCAGGTCGTCGGTTGCGATAAAGGAGCATGAATGGATGTTTGCAAGATCAATTACATTAATCCCGCCTGTTTTTCCGGATTCAGTGATTATGGACAGAGGATCCTGCGGATCCCTGATAAGTATCATCATCCATGGGGGTGGATAAAATATCCCGTCACCTTTTGAATATGCCTGACTTAAAAGTTCCGTCATGCCATATTCTGAATGTATATTTTTTACATTGAAATTCTTTTTCAATACTGAATGCATCTCCCATCTTGTTACTTCCTTCCTCATTCCTTTCATCCCGCCGGTCTCCATAACAATATCTCCGGACAGATCGGGATGATATCTTTCAGCAAGGTCAAGAAGTGCAAAGCTTACACCCATCAAAAGGATTTTCCTTTTCCTGCTTCCGGCAGTTTTGATTTGAAAAAGCAGTTCTGAAATATTGTCCCTGTAAAAACCACTACCGGGATAAGCGCTTCTTTTAATTATGTCATCCATCATAAAAACAAGGGAGGAATTTTTTCTTTCGGTGTAGGATGGCAGCAATGCTGCTATGAAATAATCTTCAGGAGCGCCATACAGCAGAGTGAAGGCTCTTAAAAAACTCTCCTTATATATCTCAGGATCAACTACATAATGTTTGCTTGCCGAAACACCCGATGTACCGCTGCTTTCGAAAACCAGCACCTCCGGCAGGTCGCCAGTAATTATTTTATGATCCTTGAAAAATCCGGCAGGAAGGAAGGGAATTTTCGCCAGTGAAGATACTGAGCCGGGATTTGTTCTCAACAAGTTTATGAAATCTCTATAGACCCTGTTATTATCTGCTTGATAGTTAAATATTTTCAGGGCTATCCCCTGAAAGTCGTCCTGATCCTGAATATTAAATATTCTATTTTTTATATCATACATCATTTACCGGGGAAAGTTAATGATCCGTCCGGCTGGTAGACCCATTCAAAGGTGCATTCGGCATAGTCGCGGTTTCCTCTTTCTTCTGATACAATATCAATAATCCTGATCTTGGCATAGCATTCCTTGCCTGAACGGTAAATCCAAATCTGATTCTCCTTTAAAGGACTTGCCAATCCAAGCCATTGTGTAACATTAACAGTTGTCAGTTTGTAAAACGCCTCTTTGGCTGAAGCTTCATCATCATAATTTCCGTTCAGACAGTATGAATTCTTGAGATTATTTGTCTGTAAAAACAGGTTTGTGCCGTCACTGTCAACAGTTATATCCGGAGGAGGATTGTCAAGAGTTGATACCAGTTCAGCTTTTGAGAACAGGAAACCGAAAGCAAAATAAGCCTGATTTGTCTGGTCGAATCCCAGAGTATTATCTATTGTTACTGTTCCTGAAGTCGGGATTACATCATTCTTCGTGCATGAATGCAGGAATAACAGGACGGGGAGTAATATCAGGGCCGTTTTTTTCATTCTCCTCTGATAGCAACAATACCCGGAAGTTTTTTCCCTTCCATATACTCGAGCATTGCTCCTCCTCCGGTAGAGACATAGCTTACCTTATCGGCAAGATTGTTTTTATTGATGGCTGCCACGGAATCACCTCCTCCGATAAGGCTGAATGCCCCTTTTCCGGTTGCTTCAGCTATCGCTTTTGCTATATCGGTTGTGCCTTTTGAGAATTTCTCCATTTCAAATACTCCCATAGGGCCGTTCCAGAGTATGGTCTTTGAATTTTCAATGACAGCTGTGAATTCACTGATTGTTTTTTCAGCAATATCAAGGCCCAGCCACTCATCAGGTACAGCATCAACCGCTGTCACATTTGTATTGGCCTCATTCTCAAATTTATCCGCATTAAGGCTGTCAACAGGTAAATATAGTTTGACATTTTTTTCCTTGGCTTTTTCAATGATCCTGAGTGCCAGTTCGAGTTTGTCCTCCTCACACAGCGATTTGCCAATCTTACCGCCCTGCGCCTTAATGAATGTATATGTCATACCGCCTCCTATTATCAGGTTATCCACCCTGTTCAAGAGGTTTTCAATCAGCAATATCTTATCGGAGACCTTTGCTCCGCCCATGATTGCCGTAAAAGGATGCTGTGCATTATTGAGAACCTTATCCATGGCAGCAAGCTCGCTGTTAATTAGGAACCCGAACATCCTCTTATCCTCAGGAAAATAATCCGCAATGACTGCAGTGGTTCCATGGGCTCTGTGGGCTGTACCGAAAGCATCATTTATATATATTTCAGCATAACCTGACAGTTTCTTTGCCATTTCTTTCTGTCTTACCTTCAGTTCTGCTTTTGCAGCTTTCTTTTCCTCATCAGTAGCTGTTTCGGGAAGGATGGGCTTGCCTTCCTCTTCAGGATAAAACCTTACATTTTCAAGCAACAATATTTCTCCGGGTTTCAACTCATCAGACATTTTTACAGCTGATTCTCCAAGGCAGTCATCGGCAAAAAGTACTTTTTTCCCAAGGTGTTTTTCAAGTACCGGAAGCACCGGTTTCAGTGAATATTTTTCCATTCTGCCTTCCGGCCTGCCCAGGTGTGACATCAGGATCAGGCATCCGCCTTCACTGATAATTTTGTTTATTGTCGGCAGCGCACCCCTGATACGTGTGTCGTCAGTTACTACAAATGTTTTCTTGTCAAGAGGAACATTGAAGTCAACTCTTACAATGACTTTTTTGTCTTTGAAATTGAAGTCCTGGATCATTTTCATATATCAAGTGATTTTGGTTATTATAACTGGTAACTATGGTATGCAAACATACTTATTTTTTGGAAATAATGAATCACATGAAAATAT
>CAYWEQ010000007.1:18201-31522 GCA_964457185.1 uncultured Rikenellaceae bacterium | reverse complement strand
ACTATGGTATGCAAACATACTTATTTTTTGGAAATAATGAATCACATGAAAATATATGTAACCCCTCCGGGGTTAGATGATTAATGAAAAATTTGTTCTATATAAATTGTACCGTGGAGCGGTTCCATTAATGCTGGTCAACTAACCACCAAATTGTTTTTTGAACCGCGGAGCGGTTCCACCAGTTTAGGTAATGATATTCATATAAAAAGTTTAACTAATTTTGGAAATAAAAATCATGGCAAAAATCACATTAAAAGGAAACCCGGTAAATACATCAGGCGATCTTCCTTCAAAAGGCAGCGCTGCACCGGATTTTTCTCTCGTTAAATCTGATCTTGGCACTCTTTTATTATCGGAACTTAAAGGTAAAAAGCTCATTCTTAACATATTCCCGAGCCTTGATACTTCAGTATGCGCGACATCAGTAAGGAAGTTCAACCAGCTGGCTGCAGGCAAACCTGATGTTATGGTCCTGGCAATCTCGAAGGATCTTCCGTTTGCACACGGACGTTTTTGCTCAACGGAGGGGATCACGAATGTCGTAACTCTTTCAGGATTCCGTGATACGGCTTTCGGCAAAGCCTACGGTATTGATATAATTGACGGTCCTCTTGCCGGACTCTATGCCAGAAGCGTTGTGGTTGTGGATGAAGCAGGAAAAGTAATCCACACCCAGCTGGTTCATGAGACAACCAGCGAGCCTGATTATGATTCAGCACTTAATGCCCTTTAAAATCCGATGAATTTCTCACAGATCCCCGGACATAAGGAAACCATAGCAAAACTGATAAGGTCGGTTAAGGAAGAGAGGGTCAGTCATGCACAGCTTTTTTCCGGTCCTGAGGGATGCGGTTCTCTTGCCCTCGCCCTGGCCTATGCCAGGTATATAAGCTGCGAGAACCGTTCAGAGAAGGATTCGTGCGGAACCTGCAAATCATGCGTGAAATATGAAAAGATGATCCATCCGGATCTTCACTTTGTATTCCCGGTGATAAAGGACAAGAAAAATACTGAGCCGGTAAGTGATGCGTACATAGAACAATGGAGAGAGATTGTCAGGCAATCACCTTATTTTACCATCACTAGCTGGCTTAATTCAATAGAGGTTGAAAATGCCCAGGGATTGATATTTGCATCGGAAGCGGGTGAGATAATAAAGAAACTGAGCCTCAAGACTTATGAGTCTGATTTCAAGATAATGATCATCTGGCTGCCCGAAAAGATGCATCCGGCAACGGCAAACAAGCTATTAAAGCTCATTGAGGAACCGCCGGAAAAAACACTGTTCCTGCTTGTTTCAGATGAGCCTGACAAGCTTCTTCCGACAATAATTTCGCGCTGCCAGATTGTAAAGATACCCGGATTTGCTGATGAGGAAATCATACAGTTTCTTAAGACAAAGCTCAGTACGGATGACAGGAAAGCCTCTGATATAGCCCGGGTTGCCAACGGGAATATAATCAGGGCAATTGAGCTGCATGACAATGAAGATTCGTCGCTCCGGAACCTTGATCGCTTCAAGAGCCTCATGAGGTTTGCATGGAAACGGGATATATTATCGCTTACCGGCTGGTCGGAGGAAATGGCCTCAACCGGTCGGGAAGCACAGAAGATTTTTCTTTCTTTCTCGCTGAGGATCCTCAGGGAAAACCTGATGCTTTCGCTCGGTCAGATGAAAAACAACCTTGTATTCCTCGCCGGCGATGAAGCTTCTTTCTCCGACAATTTCCACCCATTTATCAATCAGAAGAATATATACTTCCTGACAGATGAATTCAATCTTGCCCATTCCCATGTGGAATCGAACGGAAATGCCAAGATCATTTTTCTTGATCTGGCTCTTAAAGTTGCCAGGCTCATCCGCTGATTACCTGTCAGGTAATTGAAAATGTAGCATTTATTCACTATTTTTGCGGGATTATTATAAAGTAGAGTTGGTTATCTATGACAGAGAATGATGAATTACAAGGGCAGGCGGGTGAAGAGATCCGGATGCCTGACATAAAATATAAACCGGGTAATAATAAACTTGATTCCTTCGACTGGCTGAAAGACCTTCCGGAGTGCCCCGGAGAAAATGAAATAGTTGAGATCAGGTTTAAAAACACGCGCAAGGGATTTTACAGGAATGTAAACAATCTCAGGTTCGAGATAGGTGACCTGGTTGCTGTTGAAGCTTCTCCGGGACATGATATCGGAAGGATATCCATGACGGGAAGGCTTGTCCTGGAACAGCTCAAGGAATGTAAGGTGCCCCTTTCACCGGAAGATCTGAAAAAAGTATACCGCAAAGCCAAGCCTGTTGATATACAAAAATGGGAAGAGGCAAAAAAGCTTGAGATCCCTACCATGCTTCGCTCCAGACAGATATCCGAAGAGCTTAAGCTGAATATGAAGATCGGGGATGTGGAATACCAGGGCGATAGAACCAAGGCAATATTCTATTATATCGCTGATGAAAGAGTCGATTTCAGGCAGCTGATCAAAGTACTTGCCGAGGAATTCAAGGTAAGGATAGAAATGCGCCAGATAGGTGCCCGGCAGGAAGCCGGAAGAATAGGCGGAATAGGAGCCTGCGGCAGGGAACTCTGCTGTTCAACATATATCACTAACTTCATGTCTGTGACAACGACACATGCAAAATACCAGGAACTGACTCTTAATCCCCAGAAACTTGCAGGACAATGCAGCAAGCTTAAATGCTGCCTTAATTTTGAAGTTGACTGCTACGTTGATGCACAGAAACATTTTCCGCCAAAGGATATACCCCTTGAAACCGCTGACGCTACTGCTTATTTCCAGAAAATGGAAGTCCATAAAGGTATTTACTGGTATACCACTGACCCACATTCAACTGCTAATCTCATCCCGGTGCCGGTTGAGAGAGTAAGGGAAATCCAGACAATGAATAAAAAGGGAATAAAAGCAGAACGTCTCCTTCCTTCTTCCCAGTCCTGGGATGCTTCTCCTGTATCTGAAGATCTGCTTGAAAACAACAGTCTTACAAGATTTGATCCTTCACCTTCCAAAAACCAGCACCATAAACATTCGCACAAAAGAAAAAACAGGAGATTTCATGACAAGAAAAACAAATAGAGGCTTATTACTGATCCTGTTGTTTTTCATTTCATCATGTAATAGCGATATTATGTTCACTGACAATGTGGCGATGGATGATAAAATATGGGGACTGTCAAATGTGCCTGATTTCAGTGTACCTGTTATTGATACCACTCAGCTTACAGATGTTTATTTCACAATCCGTACAGGTTCAGATTATCCGTTCCGAAATCTGTTTCTTTTTATAACCGCATCCTCTCCTGATGGAAAAAGTGTTACTGATACTCTTGAATATGACCTGGCTGATGAAAAAGGAAACTGGTACGGCAAGGGCTTCGGTGACATCCATGAGCTTGACCTGCCCTACAGGTCAAATGTGTTTTTCCAGCTGAAAGGCACTTACAGGTTTAAAATACAACATGGAATGCGCATCGGCGACCTCAGTGGTGTTTATGATTTCGGACTGAGAATCGAAAAAAGCATAAAGTAAATCTCGGGGGTGGGAAAAAACAAGCTGGCACGATGGGCCGAAATGGTAACATTCAATAATGTTATTCAGCCTGAGACAGAAGGTCTGTTCGGCAAAGATCATCCTGTAAAGGGTAAATGGAAACCGGAGATCTTCCGGAATACAAATCCCGTTATTCTCGAACTCGGATGCGGAAAAGGTGAATATACCATGGGGCTTTCATCAAGATTTCCGCATAATAATTATATAGGTATCGACATTAAAGGCGCAAGAATGTGGCGCGGAGCAAAAACAGCTTTTGAAAACAGGATCCCAAATGTTGCTTTCCTGAGGACCCGTATTGAATATATTAACTCGTACTTTGCTGAAAATGAAGTTGATGAGATCTGGATCACTTTCCCTGATCCGCACTCCGGAAAACGAAATTCCAACAAAAGACTTACATGTCCCTGGTTTCTCAATATTTACCGCAGCTTTCTTAAAGACAAGGGAATTATTCATCTTAAAACGGATAATTCCGAACTTTATAATTATACCAGGAACCTGGCTGAAAAAAATAATCTTCCGGTAATCTTTGCCACTACCGATCTGCATGCTGATAAAAAAGGAGATGAAATCCTTTCCATAAAAACACATTATGAAAATCTCTTTTTGTCTGAAGGAATGAAAATAAACTATCTTTCCTTCATGCTTGAAAAAAACAGGATCATTGAAGATGACACGGCAAAAATCAAAAAATAATGACGATTTCTTCAGCAGTGTTTATAAAGTAACTATGCAGATACCTTACGGCCGGATAACATCCTACGGAGCTATAGCACGTTACCTGGGATCAGGGCTGTCAGCCCGGACAGTCGGATGGGCTCTGAACGCCAGCCACAACCACCCGGGCTTTATCCCTGCCCACAGGGTGGTGAACCGTAACGGTCTTCTCACCGGAAAACTTCATTTTGGTAACACAACGACCATGCAGCAACTTCTGGAAAATGAAGGTATTATAGTTGAAAACGACTCTATTGTAAATTTCAGGGAAAAATTCTGGGATCCCTCGTCCGAACTTGTCTGAATATTTTGCATTAATAAAAAAAAGTGGTAAAATTGCAGGTTGTTTATAATTAAATTAAATAAAAATAAGGAGGCATATGTTCTCCAACGATCAGATATTAACCGCATTAAGAAAAGTAATCCATCCTGAGAAAGAAAAAGATATTGTTTCTCTTGGCATTGTAACGGAAATTCATTCTGATGAAAACGGGATCTCGATAATTTTGGAACCCGAAAAGTCAAATGATCCTTTCCTGTCGTCAATAAAAAGCAGTGTCGCAAGAACCATAAAGGATACTCTTGGTGCAGATGCAGTGATCGCAAACATTGAGGTAAGACCAAAAGCGGCAGCTCATAAAAAGCATGAAAAATCGGAAGAACTTCTGCCGGGAATAAGCAACATCATTGCTGTATCATCGGGCAAAGGAGGTGTAGGAAAAACAACTGTTGCAGTAAACCTCGCAATTGCCCTGGCACTAAAGAATTATAGTGTCGGGCTCCTTGATGCAGATGTCTTCGGACCATCAGTCCCGAAAATGCTTGGTGCTGAAAATTTCAGACCCGAAGTAAAAAGGGAAAAAGGTACCGATTTTATCATACCGCTGATGAAATACGGGGTGAAAGTCCTCTCTGCAGGGTTCTTTGTTGATCCTTCGGATGCTGCAGTCTGGAGAGGTCCCATGGCATCCAATTTTCTGAAACAGCTTATCGCACAGGGAGAATGGGGTCCCCTTGATTTCCTGTTGATTGATCTTCCTCCCGGAACCAGCGACATTCATTTAACACTGGTCCAGGAAGTGGCTGTAACAGGAGCAATTATAATCAGCACCCCTCAGGAGGTTGCTCTTGCCGATGCCGCCAAAGGAATATCCATGTTCAGGAACAAAAATATCAATGTCCCGGTACTCGGTCTCGTTGAGAATATGTCATGGTTCACCCCTGCAGAGCTTCCGGAGAATAAATATTTTATTTTTGGCAAGGATGGCGGAACAAAGCTTGCCGAAAAAATGAATGTGCCGCTCCTTGGACAAATCCCTATTGTTCAGAGTATTTGCGAGAGCGGAGACAAGGGGAGCCCTGTAGCTCTTGAAAAATCTCCTGCAGGCGAGGCTTTCATGTCGCTGGCTGATGAGGTTATTGAAAAAGTGAACAGGAGAAACAGGGAACAGAGACCAACAGTAAAAGTCCATATAAACAATAAAAACTGAAATTAAATGTCAGATATTAAAAACATCAGGGAACGTGTTGTAAAAGCACTCGACAGGGTAAGGCCTTATCTCCAGTCAGACGGAGGTGATATAGAACTTCTTGAAATAACTGATGACCTCTCGGTAAAAGTGAGGCTAACCGGCGCCTGCCATGGTTGTCCGTTCAGCATGCAGACTCTTAAAGCCGGCGTTGAGCAGGCGATAATGAAGGAGGTTCCCGAGATAAAAAGTGTTATCGCCGCCTGACAAACGCAACTTCCCAATTTTATTTACCTTTGAAATACTATCCCCGGGTTTGGTAAGTTTATAGTATTAAAATCTGTTTATTGCCTTCACTCAAAGGATCATATAGATACATGCTGCTGCTGGGATTAATGCTTGTCCCGGGTAGTTGTTCCGTAGAAAAAAACACGGGGGCGACCAGGTTTTATCATGGCATGACAGCACGGTATAATATCTATTTTAATGGTTATGAGAGCTTTAAGGCAGGACTTCTTAAAGTCATAAACGGACATACTGATGATTATGCCGAATTGCTGAAAGTATTTGAATACAGTGATCCTTCTTCAGCGACACGCTGCAGCTCAGATATGGAAAAAGCAATTCAGAAAGCCTCAAAGCTGATTTCATTAAAATCAATAACCGCCAGGCCCGAAGGAAAAGAAAAGGAGAGGATGACGACCACTGATGAGGAACTTTTAAACCGCAAGGAATATAATGAATGGGTTGACGACAGTTATCTTCTTATTGCCAAATCACGTTTTTACAAGCAGGAATACAATGAATCCGCTGCAGTTTTTGAATATTGTATTTCCCAGGCCAATGATCCCATGGTAAGGAAGGAAGCATCAATCTGGCTTGCCCGGATCTACAACGAAAAAGGAAAATACAGCGAATCATACCGGACACTGACAGAACTTGAGATCCCTTCAAAATCTTCCAAGGGATTGAAAGCGATGTACTACACCACAATGGCGGATCTTTTTATAAAACAGCAGAAATATTCCGAGGCTGTTGACCCGCTTGAAAAAGCCATTGACCTGGTATCCGGAAAACGTACAGAATACAGGCTTAAATATCTGCTTGCTCAGCTTAATGAACAGGCTGGCAATGCATCAGCAGCAATTTCGCTCTACCGCGATGTTGTTAAAATGAAGCCACCGTATGATGTTGAATTCAATGCCAGGATAAATATCGCGGGGGTATTCGATGTCAATGCCGGAAACCCCAGGGAGATGAGGAAAGAAATGGAAAAAATGCTGAAAGACTCAAAGAACAAGGATTTCCTTGATCAGATTTATTTTGCGCTCGGCAATCTGTCGATGAAAGAGGGCAATGATTCTGAAGCTCTTGAGTTCTACAGAAAATCTGTTTCATCATCATCCGTTAACCAGAACCAGAAAGGTAGATCCTACCTGGCGCTGGCCGATTATTATTACAGGGAACAAGACCTGATGAAAGCGGGTAAATACTATGACAGCACTGTTTTTTTACTCGATAAAAACCATGCTGATTACCAGGCATTAAGATCAAAATCACAAAACCTCAATACTGTAGTTTCTCAACTGACGATAATTCAAACAGAAGACAGTCTTCAGAAAGTCGCCGGAATGCCTGAATCTGAAAGAAATGCCCTGATATTATCGATAATCAATGATATAACCAAGTCAGAAAGTGAGGGTAAAACCTCTCAATATTCCGACAGGTACAATCTCGGGCAATTTTATGAGAATGAAAGAAGGTTCCAGGATAATATTGAACAGGAGGGCAAGTGGTATTTTTATAACCAGGCAGCTCTCACTTTCGGCCGTACAGAATTCAGACGGCGGTGGGGAGACAGAAAACTTGAGGATAACTGGAGGAGAATCAATAAAGCCAGGTCTTCCGGCTCCATGTCTGCAACTGAAGGAAGCGATAATACCCAGGATGTTGCTGATTCATCTAAAACCGAAACCCTTGATTACAAGAAGCCTGAGTTCTATCTTAAGAATCTGCCGCTTACCGATTCATTGCTTGCTTTGTCAGACAGCAGGATAGCAAACGCCTATCTGAATGCAGGCAAGGCGTATGCTGAAAAGATCCTTGATCCGGAAGATGCCACAGAGTCTTTTGAAAAGATCATTGCCCGCTATCCCGGCAGTGAACTTGTGCCTGAAGCCATATACAACCTTTATAAAGTCAACAAAGATATAAATTACACAAAGTCTGAAACATACCGGCAGCGCCTGATAAAGATGTTCCCGGAAACTGAATTTGCCAGGATGATATCTGATCCGGATTACTACAACAAGAAGATGGAAGCCCTGAAAATGGCTGAATACCTTTACCAGGAGGCATATAATACTTACATCCGTGAGAATTTCACAACCGCTGTATCGCTTTGCGACAGTGCCCTGAAAAAATACAGTCAGGACTACCTGGCTCCAAAGTTTATACTTCTGCGTGCATACTCGATAGCCCGTATAAGTGATGAAAGGACTTTCAAGGATGAGCTGAATGTACTTATCAAACAGTGGCCTGACAGCGAGGAAAGTAAAAAAGCGGGTGAAATTATTGCATTCATTAACCAGGAGATCCCGGAACTGAAGATTGAGGAAGAAAAGGGAATTGCAGAAACATTGTTTATAGCAGATACTTCGCTCGTTCATGTATTTGCTCTCATTATCGAAAATCCGGCATTCAACATTAACCAGGCGACATTCGATGTGATAAGTTACAATATTGATAACTATACAAATATGAATTACAGGACTGAAGGGATCCTGGTTGACAACAAATATATCATGATCACTGTGTCAGGATTCCGGAAATTCGCAAAATTATTTGAATATTATAATGCATTTTCAACGGAGAACCTTGTAAGGAATCCGTCATCTTCAAAAATGTATTCCTTTGTCATAAGCAATGATAACCTGAAGGTGCTGAACAACGATAAAAAACCGGAGAGGTATCTGCTGTTCTTCAGAGAGAACTATCTGCCGGAAGAGGAAAAAATGGAGCAATAACATGAGGAAGATCAGGATATTATGGACAGATGATGAGGTTGAGGTACTTCGCCCGCATATACTTTTCCTCCAGGAGAAAGGCTATGAAATAGACACCTGTTCAAATGGCAATGACACAGTGGATCTTGTCAGGCAAAACTCCTATGATCTTATTTTTCTCGATGAACATATGCCAGGGCTGAGTGGGATTGAGACACTGCGGCTGATCAGAGAGGTACGGACCGACATACCCGTGGTAATGATAACAAAAAGTGAAGAGGAAGATATCATGGAAGCGGCTATCGGATCCGAAATAGCTGATTATCTGATTAAGCCCGTAAAGCCCAAGCAAATCCTACTGGCAATAAAAAAGATCCTTGACCAGAAAAGACTTGTTACTGAAAAAACCACAACCGATTACAGACAGGAATTCAACCGCATAGGCTCCATGATAACATCCGCCGTAAAATGGGCTGACTGGACAGAACTGTACCGCAAGATAACTTTCTGGGAATCGGAGCTTGAAAAATCGTCCGATCCCTGGATGGCTGAAATACTGAAAACTCAGGAGAACGAAGCTAATAACTCATTTTCAAAATTTGTGACAGGTAATTATATTTCATGGCTCGATCCACGGAATACTGATGCTCCCATTCTATCGCCCTCGCTCTTCCCGAAAAAGATATTTCCCTTTTTAAGCGCCCGGGGGCCCCTGTTTTTTATCCTTATTGATAATATGAGGTATGATCAGTGGAGGACCATCTCTGCCGAACTGACCGGTCTTTACAGAATCATCGAAGAGGATCTGTATTGCAGCATCCTTCCCACTACTACCCAGTACAGCAGGAATGCCATCTTTTCAGGACTCATGCCGGCGCAGATTGCCGATCTTATGCCTAAGTACTGGATAGAAGATGATGATGAGAGAGGCAAGAACAACTATGAAGAGGAGCTGTTCAGCAATTATCTTGTGCGCAAAGGATTGAAATACAAATGGTCATATACCAAGATCAGCAATAGCAACGAGGGCAAGAAAATAAATGAGAGGGCCAGACAGCTGCTCGAAAATGATATAAATATTCTTATTTATAATTTCGTTGATATCCTTTCACATGCACGCACCGAGGTAGGTGTAATAAGGGATCTTGCTGACGATGATACAGCTTACAGGAGCCTGATACGATCATGGTTTATACACTCTTCCCTGTTTGAGCTGCTTAAAACACTGTCTGCGCACCATGTTAAGGTCATTATCTCTACAGATCACGGAACAATAAGGGTTCAGAATCCGGTCAAAATCATTGGTGACAAAAAAACTTCTGCCAACCTCAGATATAAGACGGGAAGGAATCTCGATTATGATCCCGCGGAGGTATTTGAAGTGAAGAATCCCGAAAAAGCATTCTTGCCAAAAACAAATATAAGCTCGAGATATATTTTTGCGATGAACAAGGATTTTCTTGTTTACCAGAATAATTTCAATTACTATGCCGGCTATTACAGGAACACGTTCCAGCATGGAGGTATTTCGATGCAGGAAATGATTCTGCCGGTTGCATGCCTGGATCCGGTGTTATGAAAATAGTGATTAAACATAAACGATATCTTCCCGCCGCTGCCGGAAAACTGCTGGACCATGCCGGCGAAAGCAGGATATTTGCATTTTACGGGTCGCTGGGTGCAGGTAAAACAACATTCATAAAAGCAATATGTGAATTACTTGGCGCATCTGATATCACAAGCAGTCCCTCCTTTACCCTGGTTAACGAATATAAAACGAAAACAGGGGAATCATTATATCATATTGATTTCTACAGAATAAAAAATATCAGCGAAGTGCTTGACATCGGAATTGAAGAATATCTCTACGGAGGAAGTTATTGCTTTGTGGAATGGCCTGAGCTGGCTGAGGAGGTACTGCCTGAAAAAACATTGAAGGTCCACATTACTGTCAGAAAAAATGAAGAGAGAATTATTGAAGCTGATTAGACTGATCTTATTTTGCTCCTGTGTTCCATTTTTTTTAACTTTGAAGAAATAACACTATTCCTGAAATGAACATGAAATCCAGGAGCGGAAAAGTGAATTTCGGCAACGGTGCGTTTATGCCCAAAGAAGAACATCTTGAGACCGCTGTCAGGTTCAAAAGAATATCTATCGGCATCCCCAGCGACACAAAGGATGATGAGACGAGAGTTGCACTGACACCGGAAGCAGTAAATCTTCTGGTTGAATCTGACAACGAGGTAATTGTTCAGAAAGGCTCCGGCGACGGGGCTAATTACAGTGACAAGGATTACAGCGAAAACGGGGCTGTCATCACTGATTCCCCCGCCAGGGTATTCAGCGCCGACATGGTTATTAAAGTTACCCCCTTCACTGAAAAGGAGACTGATTATCTGAAGGGCAACCAGGTTATCATGTCATACCTCAATGTGCTTAAGCTGAATGAGGAAACTCTTGCACGTCTTATCAGGAAAAAAGTAACGGCAATCGCCTTTGAAAAGATCCGCGACACCAACGGAACACTGCCTGTCATTGAATCGATGAGCGAAATCAGCGGCGTAACAGCGGTACTTCTGGCATCCGACTACCTGAGCAACCATCATGGCGGGAAAGGAGTTATGCTTGGCGGTATAACCGGAGTCACACCTACCGAAGTAATTATCCTGGGGGCAAATACAGCTGGTGAATTTGCTGCCAGAGCGGCTCTCGGGCTTGGATCTGTAGTCAAGGTATTTGACAGTTCATTGCAGCAACTGAGAAAATTTGAAGCAACAATCGGCCAGCGCCTCCAGACCTCAGTATTTCATCCCCAGGTATTGAAAAAAGCACTGAAATCTGCTGATGTCCTGATAGGAGCTATTGAGCTGGAGGATCTCCGCCCCTGGTATTACGTGACTGAAGAAATGGTCAGCACAATGAAGAAAGGCGCCGTTATCATTGATCTCAGCATTGACAGGGGAGGCTGTATTGAAACAACCGAATGCCGGGCGCTGAGAGATCCTGTATATGAAAAACACGGAGTAATTCATTTTTCTGCCTGGAATCTTCCTTCACGCGTGGCCAGAACTGCATCAATAGCCCTCAGCAATGTATTTGCACCCCTGCTTCAGAAAATGGCAGATGCCGGGGGAATAACCCAGCTTCTTAAAAATGATCACGGAGTCTGCGCCGGAGTATACCTTTATAACGGAATTCTGACGAACGAAACCCTGGGGCAGAAATTCGGAATATTATCGAAAGATCTTGGCCTGCTGCTTTCAGCATTCTGATTATCACGCATAAGCAAGTATCGCCTTCCCATTCCTGATTTTAATTTCAGCCTTACCTCCAATATAAAAGGCGCGGTTGTCACTTATATGGCCGGCCGGGAAATTGAAGAATACCGGGTAATCGTAACAGCTGACGATATCGGAAATTATTGATTCAGGACTCTTTCCCCAGGGGATCTTTGTCTCATTCATCTCGTTCATTCCTCCTGCAATAAGTGCTGCCAGGCCTTTCAGCTTTCCCGCAAGCTTAAGGGATGTCATCATCCTGTCAAGATGATAATAGTACTCCCCTGTCTCCTCAATTATCAATATTCTTCCTCTTGTTTTCGGCTCACCCGGCGTTCCAATCAGGCTGTAGATAAGCGACAGATTTCCACCGGTAACCTCTCCTGATACCTCCCCTGCTCTCGCTGAACCGGCATCCCATTTTACCGGATGACAGCCTTCAAACAGCGCTTTATATAATGAGTCAATGGTTTCAAGGGATTTCTCCGGATTTGAATAATTCAATGGCATTTCTCCATGGATGGAAACCATATTATGTTTTTCGCTCAGCCATATATGCAGAACTGTAATATCGCTGAAGCCCACATACCATTTTGGATATCTGCGCAGAGGAGAAAAATCAATCCTGTCGATAATCTTCAGCATACCGTAACCGCCTCTTGAACAGAATACCACCTTGATTCTTTTATTGTCTGTCATTGCCTGGAAATCCCTTAATCGCTCCTTATCGCTGCCGGCAAAAGGTCCCGTTCTTTTCAGTGCGTTCCTGCCAACATGGACTTTAAGCCCCCAGTTTTCAAGGAACCTGACAGCAGATTCAACTTTTGCCTCGTCGATGGCAAATGCCGGCGTAACAATAGCAGCTTCATCACCCGGTTTCAGAAACGGAGGCTGGATTTTTTTTACAGACATGCCTATAATATATTATACGTAAAAATAGATGATATTGTTTCGTTTTACAAACATCCCGGTTTCATATCGTGCCTTTGTGTTGCTGCACTGTTACGCCCAGGTGCTGTTATTTTATTATCTTTGGAAGTTTTTTAAGATATTAGCAGTTCATTATCTGCTTTATGAAGAAGTACAAAAGATATCTTATCACCTCTGCCCTCCCCTATGCCAACGGCCCAATCCATATCGGACACCTGGCCGGGGTTTACGTGCCTTCCGATATTTTTACAAGGTACCTGAAGATGAAGGGGGAAGATGTGATTTCAATCTGCGGGTCTGATGAGCATGGTGTACCAATAACACTTAAAGCCCGGAACGAAG
>CAYWEQ010000007.1:0-18101 GCA_964457185.1 uncultured Rikenellaceae bacterium | reverse complement strand
ATCTGCGGGTCTGATGAGCATGGTGTACCAATAACACTTAAAGCCCGGAACGAAGGGGTATCTCCGCAGGAAATAGTTGACAGGTATCATGCAATCAACAAGAAGGCTTTTGAGGATTTCGGAATTGCCTTTGATATTTATTCGCGCACATCGAACAGGGTGCATCACGAAACTGCTTCTGATTTCTTTCTGACCCTGTATAACAAGGGAGAATTCATCGAAAAAATCTCAGAACAGTACTATGACGAGGAAGCCGGCTCTTTTCTTGCAGACAGGTACATAATGGGGACCTGTCCCCATTGCGGCAACGAGAGTGCGTATGGCGACCAGTGTGAAAAATGCGGTACTTCGCTCAGTCCTTCCGATCTGATTGATCCTCATTCCACAATCAGCGGAAGCAAGCCTGTATTGCGCGAGACATTGCACTGGTATCTTCCTCTTGACAAATATGAACCCTGGCTGAAAAAATGGATACTTGAAGATCACAAGGAATGGAAGGTAAATGTTTACGGGCAGTGCAAGTCGTGGCTCGACCAGGGTTTGCAGCCAAGGGCTGTCAGCCGTGATCTCGACTGGGGAGTGCCGGTCCCGGTGAAGAATGCAAAAGGAAAAGTTCTTTACGTATGGTTTGATGCTCCGATAGGCTATATTTCTGCCACAAAAGAGCTTACTGCTGACTGGGAAAAATACTGGAAGGATGAGGAGACAAAAATGGTTCATTTTATAGGAAAGGATAACATTGTCTTTCATTGTATAATATTCCCGGTGATGCTGAAGGCCGAAGGGAGCTACATCCTTCCTGACAATGTTCCTGCAAATGAGTTCCTCAATCTCGAAAATGACAAGATTTCGACTTCGCGGAACTGGGCAGTGTGGTTGCACGAATATCTTGTGGATTTCCCGGGAAAGCAGGATGTCCTCAGGTATTCTCTCTGTGCCAGCGCACCCGAAACAAAAGACAATGACTTTACATGGAAAGAGTTCCAGGCACGTAATAATAATGAGCTCGTGGCAATCCTGGGTAATTTCATAAACAGAACTCTTGTACTGACAACAAATTACTACGAAGGGAAAGTTCCGGAAAGAGGAAAAACAAGTCCTGGGGATGAAGCTGTACTTAATGAGATCACCAATATAAAGCAAAATGTTGAAAACAGCCTTGAGATGTACAGATTCCGGGAAGCTCTCCGGGAAGCCATGAATCTTGCAAGGCTTGGAAACAAATATCTTGCTGATGAAGAACCGTGGAAGGTTATTAAAACAGATTCTGAAAGGGTAAAGACAATACTTAATGTAGCGTTGCAGATAACTGCCAACCTTACTATCATACTTGAGCCTTTTCTGCCTTTTTCCATGGGAAAATTAAGAGAATCAATTAATTACGGCCGCCTTAAATGGGACAATGCCGGGAAGGCCGATCTTCTTGCCTCCGGCCATCTGATCAATAAGCCTGAATTGCTTTTTGAAAAAATCGGGGATGAAGAAATAGCTAAACAGGTAGAAAGGCTGCAGGCAACAAAAAAATTAAACGACGAAGCTTCCATGAATACAATGCCACCCAAAGACCCTGTATCTTTTGATGACTTTACGAAAATCGATATCCGCACAGCAACAGTCCTTGAAGCTGAAAAAGTCCCGAAAACCACCAAGCTTCTAAAGCTCAGGATTGATACAGGTATCGATATAAGAACCATTGTATCGGGCATTGCTGAATATTACGAACCCGAAACACTCATCGGAAAACAGATTTCAATAATTGCAAATCTTGAACCAAGGAAGATCAAGGGCATAGAATCAAAGGGGATGATCCTTATGGCAGAGGATAATGACGGTAAGTTTGTTCTTGTCTCGCCGGTTGAGAATGTCAGTAACGGGAGTATTATAAAGTAAACAGATTACAATTTCTTCACCCAGGTGCCCGGGAATTTTTTGGAAATTGTGCTTACCCTTTCAAGGGCAGAATTAAGATCCCTGCATTTTACAGCACTAACCCTGAAGAAGTTATTGGGCGCATCAAGTATTTCGGGATCATAACCTTCTTTTCTCAGTATTTCTGCCTGATTATAGGCATTTTGTTTCAGCTTGAAGCTACCGGTAATCAGACAATATAGCATTTCTTCCTCAACTGCAGGCGGAGCCGTTTCAATGACCGGCGGGATATCCTGCACTGATACGGCGGTTTCGTCGACAGCTTTCCTGTTGTCTTCAAATTCAGCGGTTACGAGAGGATTTAATGTCGTCGCTTCCACATTCGATCTGAAAATATCCTTGCTGAAAGGTATAGCTGCCAGTACGGCGAGTATGGGGACAACAATGGCGGCCCTCCACAATATCTTTTTCATGGAGGTACGCTTCACCGGTTCTTTACTGATATGCCTGGTTATCCGTTTCCTTACATCATACCCTTCAAGAGCAGGAAACTGGAAGGATTCAAGTCCGTATGAATCAAGATGATAATTTACAGACCGGTCAGGTTCAAACTGGACATTGCCCTCCTGGTTGTTTATAAAACTGCCTATATGATCAAAAACGACCTTTTCTCCCCTTTCAAGCTTTTTCTTCAATGCAGTAACAAATTCATCCACCATACTCCTTGCATCACCATAGTTTATATCAGAGGACCCTGAGATCCTTCCAACAAGGAGACCGTCATTATGATTAAGGTTTCTGTTAAATGAGATCTGTTTTACAGGCGGATAGAAAGTTGCTGTGTTCTTATCAATACGTGCAGGGGAATAGTTCCCGACAAAACCCCCGAATCCGGGGACAATCACACAATCGTGGCTGAATAACAATTCCCGTATAAAAGCTGTAATGTCCATTTTTCTATCTTACGACCTTACAAAAATAAGTAAAAACTTACAACTATTGTAACATAAGGATCAGATTTAACGTTTAAGAATCCTTTGTATTCTTAGTAGTTAAAAAATAGTATCTTCGTAATTCCAAAATTTCTGCTTCTGATGAGAGAAATACAAATGGTTGATCTTAAGGCTCAGTATGAGAAGCTTGGATCGGAAATTGATGCTGCAATAAAAAATGTCCTTAATTCCACTGCCTTTATTAAAGGTCCTGAAGTGGGCCTGTTCGAAAAAGAGCTTCAGAAATATCTGGATGTCAGTTATGTTGTCTCATGTGCCAATGGCACTGACGCACTGCAGATATCAATGATGGCGCTGGGATTAAAACCCGGCGACGAAGTAATTACCACTAACTTCACTTTCATATCGACGGTGGAAGTGGTTGCCCTGATGGGCCTTAAACTGGTTCTTGCCGATCCTGATCCCTATACATATAATATCTCATTTGAAGCGGTCAGAAAAGTTATCTCTCCCCGTACAAAGGCAATAGTTCCCGTTCATCTTTTCGGACAATGCGCTGATATGGAGAACATTATGAAGCTCGCAGTAGAACATGGCATTTATATTATTGAGGATACGGCACAGGCTGCCGGAACCGATTATATCTTCAGTGACGGGACCAGGAAAAAAGCAGGGACTATGGGCATAATCGGCACCACCTCCTTCTTCCCCTCAAAAAATCTTGGATGCTATGGCGACGGAGGAGCACTCATCACAAATGATGAAGCACTCGCTAAGAAAATAAGGAGCATTGCAAATCATGGAATGAAAATCAAATATCATCATGACTATATAGGGATCAATTCAAGACTTGATACTGTCCAGGCAGCAGTTCTGAATGTAAAGCTTAAATACCTTGACCGGTTCAATGCTGCAAGAAGATCTGTTGCAGATTTTTATGATGAAGCTTTGTCAGGATGCAATTCAGTTATCCTTCCTGAAAGATCTTCTTTTTCCACACATATCTTTCATCAGTATACCATCAGGGTGAAGAACGGTAAGAGAGATGATCTGAAGAAATACCTTGAGTCTGTTAAAATTCCTTCAATGGTCTATTACCCCGGACCTTTGCATATTCAGAATGCCTATCGTTACCTTGGCTATACTGAAAATGATTTCCCTGTTACAACCCTGTTGTGCAAAGAGGTCCTTTCTCTGCCAATGCATCCCGACATGGAGCAGGATCAGCTTGACTTTATTGTAATGAACATTTTGAAATTCTTTGAAAAACAATGATTATGGAGAAGGAGTATTTTGCTCACGAGACAGCTGTAATAGATGAAGGCTGTATCATCGGAAAAGGAACTAAAATATGGCATTTCAGCCATATCATGACCGGTTCGGAAATGGGGGAGAACTGCAATATCGGACAGAATGTGGTGGTCTCCCCCGGGGTGAAGCTTGGTAAAAATGTAAAGGTTCAGAATAATGTCTCCATCTATACCGGTGTGATATGTGACGATGATGTCTTTCTGGGCCCATCCATGGTATTTACAAATGTTATCAATCCGCGAAGTGAAATAATACGAAAAGACAGTTACCTGACGACAATAGTTGAGAAAGGCGCATCGATAGGTGCAAACGCAACAATCATATGTGGTATCATTATTGGCAGATATGCCTTTATCGGAGCAGGTGCAGTTGTTACAAAAGATGTCAAACCATACTCTCTTGTTGTGGGAAATCCAGCACGGCAGTCAGGCTGGATGAGCGAATTCGGACAGAAGCTTTTCTTTGATGAAAAAGGATTTGCAATATGCCCTGAAAGCGGTGACAGATACAGACTTGAGCATGGAAATGTTTTAAGGATAATTTAATAAATTTGCGCTACAGAAAACTACAAATGGATACAACTCCCAAAAATTTCGGCCTGATAGGCGTAGCAGGCTACATAGCCGTTCGTCATCTTAAAGCAATTAAGGATACAGGGAACAACCTGCTTGCCAGTCTCGACAGGTTTGACAGTGTGGGGCTTATTGACAATTATTTTCCGCAGAGTGATTTTTTCGTTGAGTTTGAACGTTTCGACAGGCATTTTGACAAGCTTAAAAGAGGCGGTACAAAGATTGATTATGTCAGCATCTGCTCTCCGAATTATCTTCACGATTCTCATATCAGGTTTGCATTGAGGCATCACGCGGATGCTATATGCGAGAAACCGATCGTATTAAATCCCTGGAATGTGGATGCTCTGCAGGAAATTGAAAGTGAAACCGGACATAAAATTTATACCATACTCCAGACCCGGCTTCATCCGCGTATCATTGAGCTGAAGAATAAGATTAAAAACAGCCCTGCCGACAAGATCTACGATATTGACCTTACATATATTGCAAGCCGCGGAAACTGGTATCATATTTCATGGAAGGGTGATATCCAGAAGTCGGGAGGTGTCGCTACCAATATCGGCATTCACTTTTTTGACATGCTCGGCTGGATTTTCGGAAGTACAAAGAAAAATATTGTCCATATGTCCGAATCAAATAAAGCTGCCGGTTATCTTGAGCTGGAAAGGGCCAGGATAAGATGGTTCCTAAGCCTTGATCAGAACGATCTGCCACCTTCTGTTGTTGAAAAAGGACAGAGAACCTTCAGGTCAATAATCATCAACGGTGAGGAAATTGAATTCAGTGAAGGATTTACAGACCTGCATACACTGACATATAATGAGATTCTGGCAGGAAGAGGTTTTGGACTTCAGGATTCCCGCCAGTCAGTTGAAATAGCCTATACAATCCGTAATCTGAAACCTGTAGGGATTACCGGAGAATTCCATCCTGTGCTAAAAACAATTTCCCATACCGGGTCATTTAAATGAAAAAGAAAATTGTTGTCACCGGCGGAACAGGATATATAGGTTCACATACCGCTGTTGAACTTATTGAAGAGGGTTATGAAGTAGTTCTGATTGATAACCTGTATAACTCCGAAGCTGTT
This sequence comes from uncultured Rikenellaceae bacterium, assembly GCA_964457185.1. Taxonomy (GTDB): domain Bacteria; phylum Bacteroidota; class Bacteroidia; order Bacteroidales; family VadinHA17; genus LD21. The sequence goes on along the minus strand of CAYWEQ010000007.1, from coordinate 12,303 downwards.
GTGGCAGAATGGATCGGGCAGATTACGGGAACCACGCCTGATCTGGAAATATTTGATCTGTGCGACAAAACTAAGCTTGACATTTTCTTCAGAAACAATAAAGATGTAGCTGGGATCATCCACTTTGCAGCATATAAAGCTGTGGGCGAGTCAGTTAATAAGCCGCTGGAATATTACAGAAACAATCTCGTTTCCCTGATGAATATTCTTGATTCAATGAAACAGTTCAGTGTCCCTTATATGGTTTTTTCCTCATCCTGCACAGTTTACGGGCAACCCGAAAAACTGCCGGTGACAGAAGAGGCAACGTTTCAGCCGGCTGCTTCACCATACGGGAATACAAAGCAGATAGGCGAGGAAATAATCATGGATACAGTTTCGGCAGATGAGAACATCAAAGCAATTTCATTGAGATATTTCAACCCTGTAGGGGCACATCCTTCAGGACTGATCGGAGAGCTGCCCCGGGGCGTTCCGGAAAATCTTGTGCCGTTCATTACACAGACAGGATACGGATTGAGGGATGAACTAATAGTCAACGGGAATGATTATAACACTCCTGACGGGACTTGTATCAGGGATTACCTTCATGTTGTGGACCTGGCCAAAGCACATGTAATTGCAGTAAAGAGACTGATAGAAAAGAAAAACCGAAAGAGGTATGAAGTTTTCAACCTGGGTACGGGAAAGGGAGTTTCAGTTCTTGAGGCTGTTAAATCATTTGAACGCGTTTCCGGGATAAAACTTAACTACAGGATAGGAGGGAGAAGAGCCGGAGATATTGAAAAGATATGGGCCGATCCGACATATGCCAATAAGGAACTTGGCTGGAAAACCCTGAGCTCGCTGGATGAAGCAATAGGCACTGCATGGAAATGGGAAAATAATATCAGAAAGAAAAACAGGTAATATGAATTTCGAAAAAACGATCCTTATAACGGGAGGAGCAGGATTCATTGGATCACACGTGGTCAGAAGATTTGTCAGTAATTATCCTCATTACCTGATAGTTAATGCTGATAAGCTTACCTATGCCGGCAATCTTGAGAATCTCACAGATATTGAAAAGAAAGAAAATTATGTTTTCGAAAAGACGGATATAACAGACAAGAAGGCAGTTGCTGATCTTTTTAACAGATATAATTTCGACAGGGTAATACATCTTGCAGCTGAATCGCATGTGGACAGGTCAATCACCGGACCTGATGAATTTGTCTTTACCAATATTGTCGGAACGGTGAATCTTCTTAATTCAGCCCTTGACTGCTGGAAGAATTCTTTCGGAGGAAAGCTGTTTTTTCATATTTCCACCGATGAGGTTTTTGGATCGCTCGGAAAGACAGGAATGTTCACAGAGGAAACTGCATATGACCCTAAGAGTCCGTATTCGGCTTCAAAAGCCAGCTCTGATCATATGGTGCGGGCTTATAACCATACATACGGGATACCTGCTCTTATCTCCAACTGTTCAAACAACTATGGACCTAACCAGTTCCCTGAAAAGCTGATACCGCTGGCAATAAACAATATTAAAAACAACAAGCCGGTGCCGGTTTACGGAAAGGGTGAGAATATACGCGACTGGTTATACGTAGAGGACCATGCTTCAGCCATTGATCTTATTTTTCACCATGGGAAAAGCGGCGAGACCTACAATATCGGAGGCAACAATGAATGGAAGAATATTGACCTGATAAAACTGCTGTGCCGTATCATTGATAATAAGCTCGGCCGTCCCGCCGGAACATCCGAAAAGCTTATAACATTCGTCAAGGACCGCCCGGGACACGACCTCAGATACGCCATTGATTCGTCAAAACTTCAGAAAGAGATGGGATGGTCACCTATCCCGAGTTTTGAAGCCGGACTGGAAAAGACTGTTGACTGGTATCTTTCAAACAGCAAATGGCTTAAGAACGTAATTTCGGGCGATTACGGCAAATATTACGATTCAATGTATTCCGGAAGATAAAGCTTTAAGACTTTATTTTTTGCAGTCTCTTAATAAGCCTGTCTCCAAGAGCTGTTTTCTTTTTGATATGATCCTGGATTGCAGCAACCACTGAATTGGATTCGAATTCACCCCTGACCTGTTCAAAATCAAGCTTTTTGATCTCATCGCCGCCATCGATTCCAAATCCTGTCATTGAAGATAATGTGAATTCCTTCCGTGCATCGTCATAAAGCATTTTATCAAGATCAACAACACTCTTTTTCCATCTCTCAACGATCCTGATAACATCGTCAGGAGTGAATTTATCGACCGATTTGCCTTCTTCTTCTTGAATTCTTTCACATGACCATGTCCACTCCCATTCATAGTAGGATTTATGCATCTTTCTGAAAGCTTCTTCAATTGATTCAATTGTCTTCAGTTTCCCCGACTCAATATCATCAAGAAGATTGTCGACAGCCTGCTTTGGAGCTATCAGTCCGGCAATATCTACCCACTCACCTGAACCCGTTTCGTGGTCAGGAGAAAGTCTCTTTCTCAGCTCACTGGTCGTTCGGAGATCATTGTTTTCAAGTCTTTTTATTATTGAGTTGCCCAGAAATTTATTTATACCTGTCTGGTAAAGTTCAATACCCCTTTCCAGGGATGCTCCCTTTATAAGCATGTTTTTATAGGTATATGACGTTGAAACGGCTCCGGATAAATATCTCAGGTTTTGAAGCAGGTCCCTTCCTTCGATCATCTTGCGTATCGTATAGGGACTCAGCAGGTTAAAGTTCACCTGGTCGATCTTCAGCGGGTCTTTTCTTCTGTCGCGTACCGGCCATTTCTGGGCATCTCTTATTGTTCCCACACTCCTCAGGTTTATCCCCGGAACAAGAATGCTTTCATCGTTGCTTTCAATAAGATATGAGAACGGGAGGGATGAGGTATCCATATTCTTGTAATGACGTCCCATGACCAGGGTAAATGGCCCGATGCGTGCAGGCCACAAAAGATAGGAATCGCTGGTTGTTTTAGAACCTCGTTCCATGATGCCCTGGTGGATCGGTCCCAGCTTGTACATGTGGTTGCTCTGATTTGACCCGCTACCTGCATTCATGAATGAAAAAATCCCGGCTATAAGAAGTGTTGACTTATGATGTGTAACTGTATAGGGCCCTGCAAAGATTGAACAGGCTTCGCCATGATATCCGCCACAATTGGCAAAGAAGAGTGAGTTCTCCGCAGAATAGTGTTTGCCCAGAATACATCCCTGTCCGATAAAGCATTTATCGATGAGCGTTGATTCGGTTACTATTGCACCTGAACAGACAATAAAATGTTCCATAATAACTCCCGGGCCTATATGGACAGGGTCTTCCTTACAGCTGTTTACTGATCCCTCATTGAGGCTGACTGCTCCTTCAATGCGGCTCCAGGGACCAATCTTAACGTTCCTGATGTTGCTGCAGTTGAATATTCTGGAATTCCTGCTTATTATGCCTGTCCGGGATGCTATCGAAGCTGAATAGTCATCGATCATTTTTTCAATCACCTTTATTGCCTTGCTGCGATGCCTGTACAGAGCAATTATATATGCCTCATGGGCCGAGAGACGGTCCCATATCTTTACCATCCTGCCGCCTGTTTCATTAAGAACTGCAACATTTGTCCCGTTACCGAATTCCGATACGCCTTCAGTATGTATCTTTCCGCAGTTCTTTATAACAGCCCCATCCTCAATAATATAATTGGCAATGTACTCACCTATATTATTTATCACCACATTTGATCCGATGGTGCAGTTATGAAGCCTTGCATTAAGTATCCCGCCGGGAGTGCTTACACCTGATTCATCGGTAAAAGGCTCATCAAAAATTCCCATTTTAATGTCACCTGAGAAGATGACATTTTTGCATTGCAGAGGATTGAATCCTTCAAGAACCCTGATTTTCTCCCAGTCATCACAGCTGCAGCCGTTTGATATAAGAGACCGGATCTCGGCTTGTTTGAGTTTCCTGTATTTTTCCCCCATACTTTTTATGCTTTTTGTTCAGTTGTTTATTCAACAGTAACAGATTTGGCAAGATTCCGGGGTTGATCCACATCGCATCCTCTCAGGACTGCAATATGGTACGACAGCAACTGAAGAGGAATTACGGCAAGAAGACCTGAAAATACCGGAAGCGTTTCAGGAACCTCAAGTACATAATCAGCCATTTTTCTGATTATTTCATCCCCTTCCGTAACGATAGCTATCACCTTGCCTTTTCTTGCTTTAATCTCCTGAATATTATTTATGATCTTTTCATAAGTGTCGTCTTTTGTTGCTACCACAACCACCGGCATGTTTTCATCAATCAGAGCGATGGGGCCGTGTTTCATTTCGGCAGCCGGGTATCCTTCGGCGTGGATATAGGAGATCTCCTTAAGTTTCAGAGCTCCTTCAAGGGCGACCGGGAAAAGATATCCCCTGCCCAGGTAAATTGCATTATGGGTATCCTTGAAGATCCCGGATAATTCCAATGACTGGTCATTCACTTTCAGGGTTTTTTCAATTTTCCCGGGAATTGAGACAAGTTCGGTAATGAGTTCCTTAAAGTAAGAATCGGAAATAATGCCTTTAATATGGCCTATCTCAAATGCCATCATAGCCAGCACAGTTATCTGGGTAGTGAACGCTTTAGTTGAAGCTACACCTATCTCAGGACCTGCGTGTGTATAAACTCCCGCATCCGTTTCACGAGGGATACTGCTTCCTACCACATTACAGATACCTATTACCATTGCTCCTTTTTCCCTGGCGAGTTTTACTGCAGCAAGAGTATCGGCGGTTTCACCACTCTGGCTGATAGCAATTACAATATCGCCTTTATTTATTACGGGATCCCTGTACCTGAATTCTGAAGCATATTCAACTTCAACCGGAATCCTTGTATATTCTTCAAAGAGATATTCCCCGAGAAGTCCGGCATGCCATGAAGTTCCGCAGGCCACAATTATGATTTTTTCCGCCTTTGATAATGTTTCAAGTACATCATGAAGCCCTCCAAGCATGATGCCGGAATGGTCAGGCAGCACTCTTCCCCTGAAAGTATCGTGTATTGCTCTTGGCTGCTCAAATATTTCCTTTAGCATGAAATGTGCGAATCCCTCTTTGTCAATCTCTCCTATCTTAAGGTCAATTTCCTTCACTTCGGGTTGAACCATTGTACTCTTTATGGTTTTAAGAACAAGCTCATCTTTTTTAATAATAGCTATGTCGTCATCATTCATATAGATCACTCTTTTAGTATATTCAACAATCGGAGTGGCATCTGAAGCAATGAAGTTCTCTCCCTCTCCAACGCCAATGACAAGGGGACTTCCTTTTTTTGCAGCAAAGAGTCTGTCGGGTTCTTTAGTACAGATGATCACAAGTCCGTAGGCTCCTTCAACCCTGTTCAGGGCCATGGTAATTGCCTGTTCTGCATTAAGATCTCCTTCAATATACAGGTGATCCATCAGGTTTGCGAGAACTTCGGTATCTGTCTGGCTGGTGAATACTATTCCACGTCCCTGAAGGTGTTTTTTGAGGAGAGTGTAGTTTTCGATAATTCCGTTATGGACAACAATAAAATTACCTTTATAAGAGACCTGCGGATGTGCGTTCAGTTCGTTGGGTTCACCGTGAGTGGCCCACCTGGTATGTCCTATTCCAGTGGTCCCGTCAAAGCTTGATTTGCTGACCATATCTTCAAGGTCCTTTACCCTGCCTTTACATTTGAAGATTTTTGTATCGCCGTTTATGAGCGCCAATCCTGCCGAATCATATCCCCTGTATTCAAGCCGCTTTAATCCGTTAATAACTATCTGCCGGGCAGGTCTGGAACCGATATAACCGATAATTCCGCACATAATATCTGTTTAAAAAACCGGATACGAATTTAGAAAAATTGGATTGAATATTCAGAACCTGGTGTATGTCAATTCGAATTTTACGGGATTTGTGCTGCTATTGGCCTTCAGGATAGCATTCTGGATTGAGCCTGAAGGAAGAGCCAGCTGAAATTCCGGCAAGTATGTATCAGTAGAATCATCCAGGAAAAGCTGAACATAGCTGGCTATATTAAAACTGTAAGTCGCGGCAGTTGTATCAATTATTCCGTCAACGAAATTTGAGCTCACTTTATAATCAGGTATAAGATATCTTACCCCGGATTTATCATAATATCCCATAAATAATTGTGACGGGAACGATGAACCTGTATATGTGCCGCCGTCATAATGAACAGGACAGATTATCCTGGCTTTATTAATGTATATTCCTGACAGTGAAGGATCGTTTTTTACTTTTTTCAGTCCGGGCAGTGAAAGCTTGGTATATAATCCGTTCAGACATTGTACATACGTCAGCGTGTCTCTTACTCCGTCATTGACATGTACGATTTTTTTCCCGGGGTCCGCAGTACTGAAATCATGGGTGAATTTGTTGAAGGCGGCGTTTGTGGCTTTTGCATCCAGGGCAAAAGATAATACTGTCACTGCTCCGTCCGCATCGTGCATGTAAATATAGAATTGATGTTTGTAATATTCGTAAGTGCCGGGAGCTTTAAGGCTTAAAGTAATGAAAACAGGGTCTTCGGTTGATTTCACCTGGAAATACAATCCTTTGAAATATGACCGGAAATCAGGTTCATCGTCGCTGTGAAAAAGCATTGAAGTATCGCGCATGATATATTCTCCGAACGAAACAGGCAGATCAAGGATAATATTATTTATCGTGTCGGCCTGAAGTTGCGGCAGAGGCATCTCAACACTGAATCCGGTAAGCGGGACCGGGCTGCTTGAATAATATGTAAAATCGGTATATATCTCTTCGGCAATCTCCGACATTTCTAAGATATGACCGGCTGATACATTTCCCGATACATCAGAAAAAGTAAGGAAAAGCTTTACGGAATCTACTGTAAAAGCGCCTCCTCCCCATTCACTGCTCATTCTGAGCTGCGAAACAAATTCAGCCGTAGTGGTGCCAAAGTAGGGATCATAAAGCTGCCCCAGAAAAGCAATTTCGGGATTGTCAGACTCCAGGGAATCCGAATACATCGTATATGAAATGACACTTATCGTATCTGTTGAATGAAGGGAAACGAAATCGCTTCCGGGCAGGATATTCATGCCAATTATGGTCCCTTCTTCTTCACATGAATTAAAAAGATACAATATCCCTGCAAGAATGGCCAGGGGAAAAATTTTTAGGGAATAAAATAATCTGCCGGATATTGTTGAACTATGATAAAATCTTGTCATAAAAGTCATTATAGGCATCAATATATTCTGTTTCATTCTTGTATGGAAGGACAGGTTTGTTAATTGTTTTCAGGTACTTGCTTAATTCACTGTTTATTTGTTCACTTCCGATAATGATCCCGTCGGAATATTTGATTGCCAGTTTTGAAACATTAATAAAATCGGGTTTTTTAACCAGTTTGAGGTTCTCCCCGTCTATCCCGTCAAAACGCAGTTTATCGGCGAACGTTGTTCTAAACGGTGTTTTAAAATCATTATTGTAAACTGAATAAATGATTTTATAATCATGGAAAAGCGGGTCGTCACTGTATACACTTCGCAGGTATACCGGCACAAGAGCTGACATCCAGCCATGGCAATGCACAATATCGGGCGCCCATCTCAGCTTTTTGACTGTCTCTATAACGCCCCGCGCGAAAAAGAGCGCTCTTTCATCATTGTCTTCAAATTCTTTTCCGCTGGCATCGGTAACAATATGTTTTCTCTGGAAGTAGTCGTCGTTATCGATGAAATAAACCTGCATCCTGGCACTCTGGATTGAAGCAACCTTGATTATCAGAGGATGATCGGTGTCATCAATTATAAGATTCATCCCTGAAAGTCTGATCACCTCATGAAGCTGGTTCCTCCGTTCGTTAATACATCCATAACGGGGCATAAAAGTGCGTATCTCCTTGCCCCTTTCCTGAATCCCCTGGGGCAGATACCTTCCGATCTTTGATAACTTGTTTTCCCCTAAATACGGAGTGATCTCCTGTGAAATGAATAATACCTTCCTGCTTTCCATTTACCTGACTAGATAACCGCTTCGTAATAAGGTGCAAAGGTAATAATAAAAAACGAGATAAATTACAAGAAGTCAATATTGATATGGTACTGGTAATCTCCAGATTATTCTATCCTTAACCTGAAAAAATGACTTTCAGATTATCGTTTCTGGTTGCTGGTTGCTTGTTGCTTGTTGCTGGTTTACATTGATTAACAGGAAAATATACAGTCTTTTTATTTATATACAAGGATTTTCCGGAAATGTAATTGTACTCAAATTAAAATAACCAGCAACCAGTAACCAGCAACTGGCAACTATATATTAGCTTTGTATGTTAAAAATTCTTAAATGCAGGTTATAAGCACAATTAATAAGCTTCAGGCACAGATAAATGAGTCTGCACTGTCTCCCGTGGGATTTGTTCCGACAATGGGAGCTCTGCATAAAGGACATCTTTCCCTGGTGAAGAGTGCTGCCAGCCAGTGTCCTCTTGTTGTGGTAAGCATCTATGTCAATCCAACCCAGTTTAATGATAAGGAAGACCTGAGGAATTATCCAAGACCTCTGAAGAAAGATCTTTCACTGCTCAGAAAAGTGCTCAGAAACAATGATATAGTTTTCACTCCTGATGATAAGGAAATGTATCCGGCCGAAGATAAACGAGTGTTTGAATTTGGTAAACTCGGCACTGTTATGGAGGCTTTTTGCCGGCCGGGTCATTTTAACGGAGTCGCCCAGGCGGTCAGCAGGTTCTTTGAAATAATCAATCCTGATATTGCATTCTTTGGATTAAAAGATTTTCAGCAGGTAGCTATTATTAAGGAACTTGTACGGCAGAACGGGTACAAAGTAAGGATTGCAGTAAATCCCATTGTACGCGAACCTGACGGCCTTGCTATGAGCAGCAGGAACATTCTGCTTGAGCCTCAGGACAGAAAAAATGCCCCTGTGATATTTAAAACAATATCTGAAGCATCAGCCATGCTGAAGAAATCCGATGTCCCGGATATCAGGGATTATGTCATAAAGACAATTGAAAAAACATCTGGCTTCAGAGTTGAGTATTTCGATATTGTCGATGACAGAAAGCTTATTCCCGTCAGCTCAAAAAATAAAATGAAGAAAGGGAATTGCTATTATGGCTGCATTGCTGTAAGAGCAGGGAAGATACGTCTTATTGATAATATTGAATTCCCGTTGGTGTGAATCAAAAGGTTAATTAACTTTGCGGCATATTACTGACACTTCTGATGCCATGATGATTGAAGTATTAAAATCAAAGATCCACAGGGTCTCCGTTACGGAAGCAAACCTGAACTATATCGGAAGCATAACCATTGATGAAGACCTGATGGATGCATCAGACATTATTGAAAATGAGAAAGTCCAGGTTTTAGACCTTAATAACGGAGAGCGTTTTGAAACATATGTTATAAAGGGCAAAAGAGGTTCAGGTGATATATGTATGAACGGAGCTGCCGCACGTAAGGTCCTTATTGGTGACATTCTTCTGATAATGGCTTATGCGTTCATGGATATCAAAGAGGCGAAATTGTTCCGGCCAGTAATTATTTTCCCCGATACCAAAACAAATAAACTGATCTGATTTTGAGAAAAAAAATCATACAGGGACTGAAGTTCCTTGCTTTTCTTGTTATCGGGATCGTTCTTCTTTGGCTGGCATTCCGCAATGTCAACTTTAAAAGCCTGGCCAATGGTCTTAAAGAAGCAAATTATTTCTGGCTTCTTTTATCGGTTATCTTTGGCCTCGTCGCATTTCTAAGCAGGGCAAGGAGATGGATGATACTTATTAATCCGCTTGGTTTTAAACCAACCTTCCGGCATACTTTCCATGGGATGATGACAGGTTATCTGGCAAACCTCGCTCTTCCAAGAATAGGTGAAATAACCCGATGTATGACCCTGGGGAAAAAAGAAAAAATACCGGTGGATCAACTCTTTGGAACAGTGGTTATTGAAAGAACTATTGATTTTATTTCATTGCTTCTTATTATGACTGTCATGGTAATAACAAGCGGTGAAAAGATAAATGAATTCCTTAAAGTCAGCATTTTAATACCTCTCCGTGATAAGGTCTTTTCAGCATTCGGTTTTACATGGATAATCTGGGTGATCCTTGTCGTTGCATCTGTTATTTCTTTGCTTCTTTTGATACGATACAGAAAAAATCTTCGTAAGATCAGATTTGTTGCAAAGATTTTCGACCTTTCAAGAGGCGTAATAAACGGACTTAAAACCATAATGTCGCTGGAAAGAAAATGGGAATTTCTTTTTCATACTGTTCTCATATGGCTCAATTATACCCTGATGACGTGGGTTGTAGTATTCTGCATTGACAGTACCTCACATCTTACTTTTGGAGATGCTGTTTTTCTGCTTGTTATTGGAGGACTGGCAATGTCGGCTCCGGTTCAGAGCGGACTCGGGGCTTTTCACTATATTATCTCAAGAGGGCTTGCATTTGTCCAGGGAGTCAATCTTGAAGACGGCCTGGTATATGCAATCCTGACACATGAATCCCAGCTTGTTTTTGTAGTTATCGTGGGGACAATATCTTTCTTCATTATGTTTGGGTGGCATCGCAAAAGGGAAACCCCCCCCATCCCCCCTGAAGGCCTGCCTGCCGGCAGGCAGGGGGTCTAAAATAGTTTTTTTAACAAAATTGTACTATATTGACAAACCAAATTAACCCCCCTTCAGGGGGGCAGGGGGGTAAAAATTATGCCTAAATCCAAAACTGTTTTTGTATGTCAGAACTGCGGTGCAGAATCGCCGAAATGGATAGGGAGGTGTCCTTCATGCAAGGAGTGGAATACATACCATGAAGAGATAATTGCTCCCGCTGCATCAAAAAATTTGTCATTTGCCGCAAACCTGGAAAAAAGCAAGCCTGAGCTTCTGGATAATATCAGTGCGGATGAAAAAAACCGTCAAAAAACAGGCATCTCCGAGCTCGACAGGATCCTTGGCGGAGGGATGGTAAGAGGTTCCCTGATCCTTCTCGGAGGTGAACCCGGTGTGGGCAAGTCAACACTCGCGCTTCAGCTGGCTCTTGCATTGAAAAATACAAAAATACTGTATGTGTCAGGCGAGGAGAGCAACGAGCAAATAAGCCTCAGGGCCCGCCGGCTGAAAAGCTCCAATCCTCTATGCTATATTCTCAGCGAAACAGAACTTGAAAATATTCTTACTCACTCCGAGAATCTGAAACCGGGACTGATAATCATAGATTCCATTCAGACCATCAGCACCGGTATGCTGGAATCATCTGCCGGATCTGTATCACAGGTCAGGGAATCTGCTGCCCAGCTTCTCAAGTATTCAAAAATAACCGGGATCCCTGTATTTCTTATCGGCCATATCACAAAGGACGGGACACTTGCCGGACCAAAAGTGCTCGAGCATATAGTTGATGTAGTCCTCTATTTTGAAGGAGACAACAATTATGTTTACCGTATCCTACGTTCAGTGAAAAACAGGTATGGATCAACTTCAGAACTTGGCATATTTGAGATGGGTGAATCAGGATTGAAAGAAGTAAACAATCCGTCGGATCTGTTCATAAATCAGCATGATGAACCCTTAAGCGGAATTTCAATTGCTGCCACTGTTGACGGACTTCGCCCTTTCCTTATTGAAACACAGGCGCTTGTCAGCAGTGCTGTTTACGGAACACCACAGCGAAGCTCCACCGGCTTTGATATACGCAGGCTCAATATGCTGCTTGCAGTACTTGAGAAGAGAGCAGGTTTCAGGCTGGGAATAAAAGATGTTTTCCTGAACATAGCCGGAGGCATAAAAGTTGTTGATCCGGCTATCGATCTTGCAATAATCAGTTCTGTGCTCTCTTCAAATCTCGATATCCCCATATCAAGGGAAATCTGTTTCGCAGGAGAAACAGGACTTTCCGGGGAAATCCGTCCTGTATCGAGGATCGAACAGCGAATAAGAGAGGCTTCAAAAATGGGATTCAAAAAGATATATCTTTCAAAGTATCACAGGAATATCCCTCTCAAGGGAATTGAGATCGAAGTTGTAAACATCGGGAAGATTGAGCACCTGGTGAGGTCGTTGTTCAGTTGAGAACACCCCCAGGTCTTGCTGAAGCATGACCTACCACCTAAAGGGGGTTTTAAACCCATATTACCTGATAATGAAGTAAATATGGCCGGGTTTATAGCCCCCCTTTAGAGCCTGCACTGAGCAGAGCGAAGTGGGGGTTGGGGGGTTGCCGCTAGTATCTATCCCTCAGCGGATTATCCCTTCTCGTGCTTTCCCGTTTGAC